>JAIFLR010000058.1 GCA_020048985.1 Halobacteriovorax sp.
GCTTCTCCATAAAAGGACTCCTTAAAATAAGACTACCCCAAAAAGGGGTAGTCTCGTTTATTAATTTGTCCTGTTTAAGGGGCTCAGATCACTTGCGAGGCCCTTTTTTTTATAAATTTTTTCCGAAATCTTCCCACACGTCGTCCAGAAGTCTTGTGTGGAAGTATCCATAGAGATGTTTGTCACGAAATCGTGATTCACTCTTATAGTGAGTTTCATGAACGATCTTCATATCCTCTCCGGCCTGATGGAAAGTAATTCGCTGGCTACCATTTGATTTGTTTTGCTTAAGATAACTAAAAGTAACTGTTCTCATTGAAGCATCAAGCTCAACCACCTCAAAAGCGACCGGGATCTGCATTTTTTTAACGATATCTAGTTCCAGAAAGAAAACCTGACCTCTTTTAATTGGAGGAAGCTCGTGGTTTTTTCCGAGGAAACTTTTTGATTCTGGATCATATTCCATTTCAAAGCGCGATGAACTTTTCCATATTTCTAAGGGACCCATGGCGATGAGTTTTTCAAAGGCCGCCTGGGCATTCCCTTTGAAAGTATAGGTCTTTGAATGATAGTTCATGTGGGAGCAGGCATCGAAAGTTTTGCAGCTTGGAACAAGCTGACTCATGTCGTGCCCGTTGATATCAAGGAACTCCTGAACTGTGTCTGCTACCTGAGGCATCGCCATTTCCTGGGCAAACGTGGGGATGGTGAAAAGAGCAGCAGCACATAGGGTGAGAATTTTTACGTTCATAGGATCTCCATTGATTAGGGAGATTTTGTCATGGATTGGTTGCGGCGGGGTGGGGTCCTATACTCTTTTCTCTGGCCGTCAAAACTCTTTACACACCTCCAAATACCAATAAGTACGTTGAAATAGTGAAATAAAGGGCCTAAGATGCCTTCCATGCCCAGGTGGTGAAATGGTAGACATACCGTCTTCAGACGGCGGCGTTCGCAAGAATATGCTGGTTCGAGTCCAGTCCTGGGCACCAATATTAAGTCATGATCTCAAACCCTGATTGTCGAAATCTGGGGGGTTAATAAGAAATAGTTTTAGAATCACTATTCTTTTTCTTGTATTTAATATCAGCAGGGAAATCCACTTTTGGTTTATATCTGCGATCATTGTCAATTTCATTTGGCGTCGCCCGAGGGATACAATGAACCTTGAATTTAGTCACTTGTGAAATGATTCTTCTTCTTGCCGAATCATCACAGCATGCAAGGGCGTTGCGACCGTCGCCCTCAAATTCAATTCCTAGATCTGAATTCTCAACACAGTATTGCTTTACACAAACGCGCTCGTTATTTTTAGTTTCCTTAACAAGACCTTCACAGCACACATTGCCTTTATGTGTGTCAGAAGCTTCATCAAGCTTTTCATCCTCACCTGTGCAGCTTGAAGACAGCACTTGATCGACGATCTTTTTCATCTCCTCAAGTGTTTGTCTCCCTTCCACTTTATGAATAGTCTTCCCGTTATGATCAAGGAAAATCATCGTTGGTAACATTTTGCAGTTTTTATAGTATTCACCTCTGTCCATGCTGGCTTGGGGTTTAATAGGAATCAATTTGTTATTGATTATGTTGGCCAATCCTGGGTCGCTATAAACATTAGCTTTCATCCAATTACAAGGTGGGCATTCAGTTGAAGAACATACGGAGAATATGAGTTTTTGTTCGGTTTTTGCTTGAGATAATGTGTCTTTAATTGTTTGCGCTTTAAAATTGACGTCAGAGATTGCGTAGTATGGAAATACCAAAATGACTGAAGCTAGTATAAGAAAACACTGTCTCATTGTTGATCCCCTGATTTTGGCTAAATAAATTATCGCATCTACCGCCATGGCGGAGCATCCTTTTAAAGACAGGCACTTTTTTTCCTGAGGGCGCTACATCGGCCCTGTGACCTTAAGGTTGCCAAGTGATATTCTGTGCTTAGAGCGGTTGGATTAAATTATTTTTTGCCGTCTATTTCGTCCCGCGAGGAGCCGATAAAGATTACTCAAACTTTGTATTTTAAAAGGAGTTCTCAGTGGCCCATAAACTGGTTTTAGTAGTGTCGCTTTTTATGACAAGTATGAATTCATTTTCTTCGCCTACAAACGGAGTTCCTTGGATTACTGTGACCTGCTTAGATGGAAGAACGGGAAATCAAGATTGTCCTATCGGCACAACAACTAATGTGTGTGGTAATAGATTTTGCTATGGCAATGACACTGGGCCGGCGATGGTTACAAACACTGGGGTAGGGAGAGTTGCCAAAAAAATCTCTGTTAGTGAGCGTAAGCTAAAATAAGTTCAGGCTCTAATTTAAAATGCCCAGTGAGGTTCTTATATTCACTGGGCATTTTTTATTTTCTCTTTATTTCTTTGTCGAGGCTTTTTCAACCTTCATGGCAAGGGCTTCAGAATAAGTAATGTCAACCTGGTCACCCACGTTCACACCATTAAGTTTTTCCGGGTACTTCACTTTAAATGTTTCTTCTTCACCAGATGCTCCTTTGAAGGTCACTGATGGGGTCTTGCGATCGATGGCGCTTACAACAACTGAGACCGTCACTTCTTTGGCCACACCACCCTCTGGACGACTTCCAGGACGTGCACGCCATGCTGTTTCGGTAGTTACAGGGGGAGAGGCCTTCCCGCCTTTATTGATGTGGTAGACAATGGCTTCTTTATATTTCGCAGTGACATTGTCACCCTTTTTCATTTGGTTGAAATTTGTTACTTCATCCCCGGCCACGATATTAAAACTTTCACCGTCGGGAGTTTCAAGCGTTACCTTGCGTGTTTTATAATCGATGGCCTTAACTTTGGCGGTGACTTCAGACGAAGCTGAAATGGACTCAACCTTATTTGGTTCCGGCATCTTTTCATTTGCTGCTTGTACATTTGTTAGGACCATCACCCCAAAAAGAGCTGCTGCAGTAAATGAGGTTAATTTCAGTTTTTGTTTCATGATTTTACTCCTAGTAAAGTGTTAAGACATTTAGTGAAAGTTTCGTTCCAGTTTTCGTCTATCCCAACCACCCAGTGTTGCGCCTACCTCATAGGTGGATTCAAAAAAATCCAGAACCATTTGGTCGGGATAATCTGCTTTTCTGACATCCTCATATTTTAAAATATAGCCCTTGGTATTTTGATTATAAAAAGCTTCTTTAGGACGAATTTCATGACTGGTGCTAAAACCTTTTGGTTCTGGAGCAGCGTAAGCATAAAAAGCTGCTTCAAGAATATTTCGACTCCCTGGCCAAAAGCCCGCACTTATCACCTCATGTGAGTAAGCTTCCTTATTTACCGCATCGCTAATTTCAAAAGACTTCGCTTCTCTCCCGGAAAAGCGTGTGACTGCCAAATCAAAGCTGCCCCAGAAAAAGTGCACCGGTGAAGCCTTACCAACAAATCCCCCTCTAAATTGTTTCATCAAACGGTCGGCCTGAAGAAGTATCTTGTGAAAGTTTTTTACGTGCTGGCGGCTGTAGGTGTGATTGGCCTTGTTTTCTTGGAAAGGAATCGGGTTGGGAACTTCCTGCGGAGTTGTATTAATTTTTACAGTAATTTTAAGTTCGGCCAGTAGCTTCATTAATTCAAAAAAAAATTCTGATACCGACAGGGATTCTAGCGACATACTTTTGCGGCTGCCATCCGAGGTACATATTTTGAGCAGGTTTTCTTGAAAATTGAATTCAATAGTGAAGCAGCGGTTCTTATAATAGATGGGGTATGTGGTAAGCCCCGTTGGAGTCACCAGCAAGGCCGTTTCCCACCAATGGTTAGTCATCGGATTGAGCTCTAGTTCAATTTTTCCAACGATCTGAGTCCACATATGAAGGGTTGCATAGGTGTCTTTCCATGCCGTGTAGGGGAGTTCTGGCCAGATATCTTCATTGCCTTTAGGACCACGGGATTCCTCTAACATGATAACCTCCGGTTCCTAACCATTGTGTTGATGACTCATAAAACACGACATCTTAATTAATTCTAAATCATGAGTTACGGGCAAAAAGTGATGAGGTTTTAGTAAATAACTAAAAGAGTTAGAATAAAGTATGAGAATGATGAAACAATATTACTCAATTATTTTACTCTTCCTTTCGCTGAACGCGTTGGCATTCGACAATTGTTCAGACAAGGGAGCGCAAATTTCTGCAGAGGTTGATGAGTTATCTGAGGTGGTAGATAAAATCACCGGTGAAATTGCTTCTAAGGTTCTTGGAATCAAAGTTAATTATGACGGCACCGGAACGGTGAAGGTTCTGGCCAATGAGAAGGGCGAGCTCCTGGGTCTGAGGCTGGATTATAAAGACAGTAAAGGACACCTCATGCAACAGACCAAGACTGTTGAGGAGTTTAATAACGGTGGTTCGGTCGCCTTCGAGATGGAAGGGCAGATCAATAAACCACTTGTTCTTAAGGCCAAGCCCGGGACTAATATTTCTAAAACCAACGGCGGCTCATTTACCTTCTCGCTACTGACAGATAATGATCCCATAAAGTATGCCCACTACCAATTATCCCTGGTTAAAGTTGGGAGCAGCTGGAAAGTGATGAAGAGTGACAAAGTAGTCAGTGGCACAACCATCTCTCCCAATATTTCCTGGTCTATGACTTGGGAAGGCACATTCAAAAGCGCTACCTTTCAATAATTTTTCGCACGCATTTGCGTCCAATGCACTTGAACCCAGTTGCGGTCAAGTTAGGTCTGTAAGTGTTTCTGGTTAGGCTTTAATACAATTACATAACGCAGCCAGTCGAGAACAATTTTTATCCTATGTTAACGACTAAGTTACTTATATCATTATTAGGTCGGGTTTTATCTACCACCATGGAGGGTGTAGAATGTTTCCTAAAATAGCCATTGGCCTACTCATTTTAAGTCCTGCGTTTGCCCAAGATACACTACCTGTGCTTGGTGACGTCGCGACTTTTTCCAATCTTGGATCTTACCTTGAAGCTCATACAAATGGGGCAGTCAGGCCGATCAAAGAATCATTCCTTTCTTTTCGTGTTAATCAAAAATTGAGAGAAGCAACACCCGTGTTGCCTTTATCTAATCCAGATTTAATTCATTCGCTGTTTGAAACAGATGTAGAGAAAATGATTCAGAATGCGGGGACTGTGGACTTTGTTTCTGCTAAAAAGAAATACTACCGTTCTCAAACGTTTAATAATTCTACTCAGCGATTTTCTCGCTCATATGTCTATCCTTCTGATTGGCATTCACTGAATCACAATCCGATAAGAAAGATTAATCTTCCAACACAAGTTTACGGACAGCAGTTCGAACCACTTGATGCCAAGAGTATTGAACAGAGTCCACTCGTCGATCCTTCTTTTCATAGAAATTTAGATGCTGCAACCGGAACAGAAATGACGGCCGGAAACAAACTTCGCCTTTTAAATAACGGCGAGGTTTCTTTCAGAGAAAAAATCCGGATGGTGAAAGAGTCAAAGTTTTTCTTTCATGCAGTGGTTATGGTTCAGTATTGTGATGAATCAAGCTCAGAGATCGTGGATGCCATGATTGAAAGGGCCCGTGCAGGTGTCGACGTAAGATTGATTACTGAAAGTGTATGGACGAAATTAATTTTGAAAAAATGTCTCGCGAAACTTCGTAATGGCGGAGTTAAAGTGACATTGGGCAAAGGTTTTTTTAATCCGCGAACTATGTTCACTGTTCACCATACTAAGTTTTGGATCCGTGATGGTAAAGAAGCCATTATGGGTGGTCAGAACATGCATGATTTCGAAAACTCTTCAAACGGCTTTAACAATCATACGCGTGATAAAGACGTTCATGTCACTGGACCGGCCGTAACTGATATGATGAGAGAATACGTCCGCATCTGGAATCATGAGCAGAAACGGGTGGATCCCTCGATGTCCCAATATCTTGATGAAGTTAAACAGAAAGAAGCTTCAGAAAGAGCGCGGGGCCTTCGTGGAACTGAGCTCTATGATCAATGGCTAAACCGTCCGGCAGGAGAGATCCCTGGCGTCTGTCGTGTGATGGTTCAAGGGTCCAAGACTTCTGATACTCCGGGAATTATCTCTAAGGCATACATCGAGATCATGAAGAACGCCAAGTACAGCATGATTATTAATTCTCCGACCTTTCGTTATAAAGAAGACAGCGATAATGCTCTAGATAATTCTCAAATTATTAAAGCGATTCTTGCAGGTTCAAAACGTGGCGTTAAAGTTGATATTATTTCCAATGGTCTGGATGGCGGCTGGGGCGAAGCTGGTCACCAGTTGAGACAGTTGGCCAATGACTTACGCCGTAAGGGCAGGGTTGGTTTAGCTTCATTAATTGAAAAAATGGATAAATTGGTCGCCACTTTTATCGGGCGCTCTAACAGAAAGAATCTGGCCAATGCTGTTAATGGGACTGATGTTGATGTTTGGTTATACTTTAACCATATTCATTCCAAGCAAATGAGTTTTGACCACATTATGACTTCAACCGGAAGTTTTAACCTTGATCAACATTCACATAAGAATCATGAATCAACGATGATTTGTTTGGATAAACAACTTGCTGATCAGTCTTTAGTAAGTTTTGTGACTGATATCGTAAACTCTACACCTGTTATTCAATAATCTCTGCCTCAGCAGTGACTAGTTTTTAGTCACTGCTGCAGGTACTGAGTTCGCAAAATCTTTTAAGAAACTTACATCCATTTCTTTGCTTAACGATTCATCTAGGCAAATGATTGCAGTTTCATGAGACTTATCTCCCGACCATTCTTCCAAGTTGTAACTTGAAACCATATTCGCGACACGGTCAATTTGCATCATCTTAGAGTGCATGTATTGGAAGTTGGCCCATGCTCTGGCGTTAGGAAGTTTCTGGATATGTTCAAGGTATGGCTGGTTCTTCTTGGCAGCACCTTTGTCTAACCATGAAGTCAAAATTGAGTAGATCGTTTTATGGATAGGTTTAAACTTAAAACGGTTCTTCATTTTAATACGGTTGATCATGTTAGACATCTCACCGTATCCGCCATCAATTCCATTACCAATGATGTTCAGTTTTACTCCGCGGTCAGTGGCGGCAAAGATATTTTTGAAAAGTTGTTTATTATAAGTTTCGCGTGCACGCTCTTTAGCATCGTGGGCCGGAAGATCAAAGTAAATTGAACCCGTTGTTAGATTCATGCGCTCTTGAGAGTGCTTTATATACTCCATAAAGACTTTTGAAAGTTTATGTTTATCAGTGTCTGGATTTTGCGAAACAAAGCGGCATACACCTTGATTTCTGGCCTTCGGGTCGTTCAGTACAATTGGGTACTGTTCAGAACCGCGCTGTCCATCGATAGTTTCTTGCGCATATTGCTCATGTGCAATCTTTTCATAGAAAGTGATATCCTTAACACTTGGATTCTTGTCCTGATTCATTTCATTTTTCTCGCCCATATATTTCTTCCAAAGCATGATGTAAGTCAACATGGCTTCAGTGGCAATAGGACCTTCTACATAGACATCATTGTCGCGGTTCATGTGGTTATAGCCCGTTGAAATGTTGTCGGACTCAACGATGTTTGATCCACCCATAATGACTTTAGAATTATCAATAATCATAAACTTGTTATGGAACAGAGCTGATTCTTCGCCTTTTTTAAGCAAGTCGTTAGCGTATACCACGTCAACTCCGCCTTTAATCATACGGTTCATACATTTTTTCATGGCGATTCTGGTCCAGACTTTCTCCACCATGAGTTTGACGTCAACACCTTCTTTCACCTTATTGACCAAAATATCTTCAAGTTCTCTAGAAGAGGCATCACAAAAGAAAGACATAACTGCCATAAGGACTGATTTTTTTGCACCCTTAATTTCTTTCATCTTGCGTTTGTAAGATTCACCGTTTGAAAGGAGGTGTACTTTATTGCCAAATGTTAGCTCTGTTTTTGAAATGGCATCAATATTTCTCTGGAAACTTTCGGCATAAAATGGTGATTCTTTTGTTGAGTAATCAATAGGCGAGTAATCCTTGTCCCATACAGTAAGATCAGATCCCAAGTCCTGAACCGGTGGGTGATTCAGTGAACGCCAGTCTTCCAGATGAACGAAGTCTCTTTCATAACGAAGTTTTTTTGTTTTAAACTCTTTTTCTCCAAAAGTTTTAATTTTAGCATCAAGAAAATCTTCTGCCCCGGCAAGTTCTGTATAAACTTCTGGGTTTAAAACAAAGAGTTTTGAAACTGAATCAGGGTTAAGTAGGTGAAGAGGGAAAGCTTTTTTTCTCTGCATATCGATATAGAATTCAATTTCATTTTTAGTTACGCTGGAAATGACGTCCAAGTCCAGATCCATTAAAGGACTGTCCACGGTATTTTCCACTATGGTCCCCTGACCGGCGAACTTGTAATATTCAACCAGGGCACTATAAGGGACTTTAAAGCGTTTTTTCGCTTTACCATTTTTCTTCAGCGCATAGGGAGTGAAGGGATTTTCATCTATAAGATTAAGTCCTTCAGATCTGAGCTCCTCTAAGTCCATGTCCTCAGAGAAGGCACTGTTTGCGGCCAGTAGGGAAGCCATCAGAATGAAAGATTTCATAGAATGTTTAAGCATAAGTACACCCGTTTTAATCACGTAATAAGACTGTTTATCCCGACCATATGAGCAAGGTGTGTGCCAAAAGAGATGGTCTTTACTGCACTCTGACGCTTCTTGGGCCGCTGGTTGAACTACACCTGTCTAAAATTTTGACAGTGCGGGTGGGGTCATATTCTTTAGGTTTTCCCAATTATTTTGTGACCCTTAAGTGATAAAATTGAGGGGACTGGAGGCGGCATGATTCAGCGCTCTTGGTTCTATCGGAATGGTCTTTATTACACCATTTTGGCGTTAGTCATTATTGTGCATTTAATTCTATTGGCAACTAGGATCTACCAAGACTGGAGGCTCGCCGATATTAAGGACAATGTTCAACCTCGTCAGGAGCGGACTTTTAAGGTCAAATTTCAAACGGATACTAAAAGACAAATTGTTCAATCTGAAGATCCTCTGACCAAAGAGAAGCCAACTAAAAAAAGTTATTTGAGTGATAAAGACCGAAAGTTTGATCGTGAATCTGTGGCGAGAAAAGTTGATACCTTTAAATCTTCTGGTGGTGGAAATTCAAATAAAGATTCCTTATCCTTGTCTGATCTTGGTGCCTTTGAGAAGGGGCATAATCCTTTGAAGGCAGCAGCAAAAACTGCGGCTTCCAAACGGCAAGTGGCAGGACAAAAACGAAATAATAACCAGGCAGGGGTAAGCTCAACCAATGATTATGTTGAGGACGTGCCTCTAGGAGATCTGACCTACCTGAATACAGTCGAATATAAATACTATGGATTTTTTCACCGCATTCGGCAAAAGTTGGAACAGTTCTGGGGAAGGAGTATTCAGGAAAAAGCTGAGACTATTATGAAAGAGGGCAGAAGAGTCGCCTCCGATGATAATCTTATTACTGCTTTGGTTGTAACGCTTAATGAAGCAGGGGAGATCGTGAACATTGAAATCAAAGGATCCAGTGGGGTAAAAGAACTTGATGATTCTGCCGTCGAATCTTTCAATGAGGCAGGCCCCTTTCCAAATCCACCTAAGGAATTAGTTGAAAACGGTAAAGTTAAAATCGAATGGGGCTTTGTGATCAATACCTAGTGTTTAATTATTGAATCAATATCAAATTCCAAAACAGCATTTTGTTCAGGAGAAATGATTTCATTATTTAAGGTTAATTCCTGTACCCACTGCTTAACTGTGATCAAATGAAAAGCCTCCTCGTCCAAGATTTGTTGAAACTGAATCGCCAGATCTCCTAGACCATTTCTTTCGGCCAGCTCAATCATGAGCTCCCAACCCGCATTATCTACTAATTCGAGATGAAGCATTATTTCTAGTGACTGCAGAAAGGTTGTTCTGGGGTCAGTAAGCACTTGTATCCAACCCACCGTGGCCGTCCCGATAACATCTGCGGCAGGAGTCAGTGCAGTCGGGTCTCCACCCATGTTGGTAATGACCTCACTGACATTTTGAAAGTGTTTTAATTTTTCGAGGTAAAATTGTTCGATTCTGGTCAGCTCTGGAAGTCGCTCTTGGTGGTTGGTGCCATTATATTTAGTTATAAGCGCCTCATAAAGTCTTGCCCCCATTCTTTCAAAGACGAGTCTTTCACCTAGTTTATCCATCATGGCATGATTACCCATCATGATTTGCTCGTGTATGACTTCACTCACTCCTTTAATGGATATAGGAAAAGAGATGGAGCCGATACCTTCGGCTTCCTGCATGTGAAGAATGCGGTTATTTCCAATTTCTGTGCAGTCACCCTTTGTGGGATGAGTGAGTTCGCTGGCCCCCTTGATCGTTTTAATTGAATCCAAGGGCGAAATAATTGTTCCTGTGCGATTCATGAAATACCTCACATCGATAATTCAGTTCCTGGTTTCCATATATAACCCGCGGAAACTTTCTCCGAAGGAGAGTGATCATTGTTGACTTGTTCTCGATATTTAACCGTCCAAGCACTTTCAGCGTCTGATGTAATAAATTTTTTACCTTTAACTTTTAGGTTAATCTCCTCTTTGAGTATCATTCGAATAAAAGTTCTCTGTGACTTATAGGGAATTGTTTCAGATATTTTTTCGGGTAAAATTTCTGCTGGGTCTCTTTTTTCTTCCTGCTTGAATATTTCCATTGCTGCCTGAAGTTGCCCCAGTTCGTAATCTAAAAACCTCTCCCAAATTGCTTTAATGCGAGGGTTTGATTCGTGTGCGACACAACTATAATAATTATAAACTTCGTTTGCCTCGTGGATGAGTAGCTTTTCTGCCCATGTTTCACGAGTGTCGATCATGGATTCATATTGAGTGATGTGTTGTTCCTCAGTTGAGGCAATTTCGGCATAAAGTTGTCTTGCTGTGGGGTCAGAAAACATTTGCCCAATGTTCATATAGAAGTGATGAGTTTGCTGCTCAAGACTTAAAATCGTCAGGGCATGAAATTTTGTCATCACCTCGGCCGTATCTTTATTATATTGTCGTTTGATGTCATCGTGAGGGTCCCGGTGTTCTTCCTTGGTTTGTCTTCCCGGGATGATGTCTGTGTAATTTTGTAGGATGGTATTGGCGTCCTTACCTTCCAAACGGTCAAGAAGGGAGGTGAAACGGTACAAGTGATCAAAATCTTCCAGCATCCCGTAACGGTAAACCTGGGCGAGATAACTATCCATCTCTTGTTGAGCTAAAGCGGCTGTTATCTCGATTTCAGCTTGCTCATAAGCAATAGTGGTTTCAAGCAGATTATGGTCAGGACCTAGGAGGCAATTGATGAGACTCGCTTGGTGTTGCTCTACCCTGCGGATGACGGCCAAGGGTGTTTGCAGATCCCGGTTCATACGTGCGCAGGCATGACTAAAGAATGAAGCCTCGTTCTCTAATCCATTCATGAGAATGATTCTGATGCGGGTGAAGGCGTCGTCATTCAGTTTACTAATGGGTTGTTGAATTAGGTCTTTCCAACTGAATATTTGTTTTTCGAGAGGAATACCTTTGTCTTTAAATAAGTTTAAACTCATGGCAAAGCCTCCTTCGTTCAAACAAGATACTTGGTGCAAGCTTGATGCCTGACGAAATGAAAGGAATTGCAAGGGGCTTGGGGCAAGCAGCCCGATATGCGCATCGCGCAGTGATTCATTTATATTGTGAAACCGTTTTCCTTAGTTTCTAATTAAAGGGACTCGAAAAGCTCAATCATCCAAGGATAGGATCATGAACATATTGTCACTTAGTACACTTCTATTAGGCTCATCTCTTATTTTCTCTGCTTCTCCTAAAAAGCCGCTTTATCAAGTGATGAGCTCTCATCCTCATGACGTGAAGGAAATTACCCCTTACATAGAAACTGTCAAACAAGAGGGGCGTCTGTGGCTTGTTCAGCTTAAAGGTAGTGCTCCCTCTGAAGTCATGAGTCACCTCAGGCAAACTAATGGTAGCGATATCAAACATTATACAGCCCCAGTTCAAAAGGCTGCTTTTGCTTCTCCCATCATTAAAGACTTCGCTTCTCGCATCGATGCAGCTTCTATCAAAAGTGATGTTGAGACATTGGCGAATTATAAAACACGCTTGGTAGGATCGGCCGATAACCAAAAGGCAACTGCTCAGATTAAAGATATCTTCACTGCACTTGGCTACTCAGTAACTCAGTATTGTTATAGACCAGATGCTTGTAGTGTAGTGGCAGACAAGGCCGGTGACGGTACTTCTGACGGTGTGATTATGATCATGGCGCACTTGGATTCAGTGGGCAAAAACTTTGCTGGCGCTGATGATAACGCCAGTGGTGCTGCTGTACTTATGGAAGTTGCTCGTGTTTTAAAAGATTATGGAAATAAAAAGACCCTGCGTTTTTTTGCGACTAATGGGGAAGAGTCTGGTCTCTATGGGGCCGAACACTATGCGGAAGTGCTTAAGAAGTCAGGACAGATTAAGAAACTAGTTCTTGCCATCAATATGGATATGGTTGGTTATAATTCAAACGGAATAGTTGAATTAGAAACGGACTCACAATATGAAGGTCTGGCCAATTGGTTTGCTGGACTGGCGACGACTTACACAAGTCTGCGCTCAAAAATTACTATTGGTGCTTGGGGAAGTGATCACGTACCTTTTATTAAAGGCGGAGTCCCAACTCTTCTTACAATTGAAGACTGGAGCACAAAGACACCTTGTTACCATACTGAGTGTGATAAACCTTCTTCGCTTAACTATGAATACGCTGCAGAGATAGCTAAACTTAACTTAGCCGCAATTATGTCTAAAGACGCAGAGTAAATCCTGATATCTTATGGTTCGATATAGATTCATTGCCATTTTTTTATTTAGATAAAAATCTATCTGGTATACAAATGGCACCATGAAAGTAAGTAATAAAATGAATCTTCCATTAGACGGGCTCAATCTTGAGTCATTGATGGAGACGCTTTTTTACCGAGAAGAGTTCCTTTCAATTGCCAGCCACGAACTTAAGACACCACTAACCAGCATCAAACTTCAGACCCAAGTCTTTAGACGTAATTCTAAAAAAGAAAAAAATACATCTTACTCAAAAGAGAAGGTGGACCGTTTGGTAGATCAGATTGATATCCAATCTACGCGGTTGATTAAAATTATTGATGATATGCTGGATATTTCGCGCATCAGAACTGGCCAGCTTGTGATGACTAAAACAAAATTTAATTTGAGTGAGGTTGTCGAAGAACTACTACCAGCACAAATCTCTTCGAAAATTGAGTCAAATATTTTTATCAATGGAGATCGTGAGAGAATTATTCAAGCGATGAGTGTCATCCTAAATAATGCCGCAAGATATGGAAGGGGTCTTCCTATAAAAGTAAGATTGGTTCAAAGGAAAACGAAAATCATCTTTTCCGTTCAAGATCAGGGGTATGGTATTTCTCCCGAAGATCAGAAAAGAATTTTTCAACGTTTTCAAAGGGCCGTACCTGCTTCTGAAGTGAGCGGTATAGGACTGGGACTTTTTATTGCGAATGAAATAGTAGAATCTCATAATGGAAAGATTATTGTTAAGAGTGAAATCGGTCAGGGTTCAACATTTAAAGTTAATTTCAAACGTGAGGAGTCTTTATGAATCATCCAGTTTGTATCATTGATGATGATGATGATGTTCGCGAGGTGATGAGTTTTGCGCTTGAATATGAGGGGATTCAGTCCATTCCTTTTGCCAGTGCCATGCAAGCGGAAGCCTATTTGTCGAACCTTACTCCAGACTATCTTCCGTCTTTGATTTTTGTCGATTTTATGATGCCCGAAATGGATGGACTGGAATTTATCAATTTGATGCGAAAAAAATATCCAGATACTTTAGGCCGAATTCCGATGGTCCTGAGTACGGCCAGACTGGCAGAAGATACTGATGTGATGCCAGCAGGTATTGTTAAATTAGAAAAACCAATCGACCTTGATCACTTTATCAGAATTGCTAAAGAGCACTACTCACCTTTGGAGAAGCACGCTTCTGTGTCTTAAGCATTTCCATCAGCGAGAGTCCCACTAGATAAATTGATAAAGCAATAAGTCCCATCGACATCAGCGAATTGAGAAGCAAAATATCAAACCCCACTGATTTTTCCCAATTCCCGCGTGAGAGTTGTACCAGTGCTACTAAGGTTGTGATTAAAACAAACATCATTGGGATGAGTGTGAAGGCGAGTCGCTTATTGTTCTTATGCAACCACACCGAAATCACGAGAAGAGTCAGAGCGGCAAGAAGTTGGTTGGCGGCTCCAAAAAGTGTCCAAAATTGCGCCCACATACCTGAACCCGTATTCATAAGGATTAAGGCAGCAGGTAAGATGGTGAGGATTGTTCCAAGGATCGCCCCTGTTTTTCCACTGAGACCAGTCAACTCTTCCACTAGATAACGACCGAGTCTAGTTGAGACATCCAGTGTATCAAAGACGAAAGTTGAAAAGGCCATCGCCCCAAAAGTCATGGCAAATGGTAAATGCTCTTTGCCAATAATGAGAGTGAGAAATTCTCCAATCCCTCGTCCATAAATACTTCCTGGTTTAAGTCCCGTTACTTCGGATGGGGCCATCATCATGATGATACTCAAACTGATCAAGGCGACAAAACCTTCCGCTAACATTGCTCCGTACCCTATCGGGTGAAGATGTGCTTCTTTATCAATTTGTTTTGAGGTTGTGCCTGAGCAGACCAGACCGTGGAAGCCTGAGCATGCTCCACAGGCAATGGTCACAAATAAAAATGGGAAAAGTGAGCCAGTCATTTTATCAAAGTGAAAGCCGGTAAAGATCGGTTGCTGAATAGATCTTTCGCTGAAAAATAATCCAATGAGGCCCAGGATTAAGACTGAGTAGAGAACATAGCCTCCGAGGTAACCTCTTGGCTGAAGCAAAAACCAAACCGGAATAAGTGAAGCAATGCCGCAGTAGAGGCAAATAAGTAACGCCCAAGAGGTTTGCTCCATCTGAAACCAATGAGAGAAATAGGTGCCGGCCCAGCAGACAGCGAAAGTCGCGGGAACAAAAATAAGTGTATTGAGCCACAAAGGAGTTTTTAAGTACCTTTCAACCAGACCCAAACAAATAGAAAGTATGAGGTAGGCGAGGGACGCCCATGCGACGGCCCCGCCTGGATGGAAATTGAGATTTAAGTTTTGTAGCTCTTCTGGGCTGGTGACAAAACTTGAGGCAGTGATATCAGCGAAAGCAACGATGATATAGATGAGTGCAATCCATATAAAAAGCATCATCGCCTTTCCTGCTTTTGATCCTAGCTGCTCTTTGGTGATATCAGCAATTGAGTGAGCACCATGCTTAACTGAACAGGTTAGGGAAGAGAAGTCATGGACGGCACCGATGAAAACCACTCCTAGGCTAATCCAGATGAGGCATGGAAGCCAACCAAACTGCTGGCAGGCCACGATTGGTCCCGCAATGGGGCCGGCAGCTGCGATGGCCGAAAAATGTTGGGCAAAAAGGTAGAAAGGGTTGGTTGGGGCATAATCAACATCATCCCGATGCACATGGGCCGGGGTTGGAGTGGAATCATCGAGAATGAATTGTCTGGCCACCCAGGAGCCGTAGAAAAAATATCCCAGGGTGATGAAGGCAATAAACAGTGTTGCAATGATTGGCAAGCTCATAGAGAACCTTTAAATAGTTATATAAATGATCATTCAACCTTGTACTTTGAGGGTCAAGTTTTTTTTATAAAGTAGTCTAACTATTGGATCGAAAACATTAGAAAAAAATCAAAGGCTCGGTCACAGCTATTATGAACTGAGGCATTTTTGTATTCAAAAGTAACAAATGTATAACTTGTTATTATATTTATGATTCCTGTGACTTTGCCTGTTTGAATTGAATGGGTACTGGGAAGAATAAGAGCGAATTAAAATGAACGCCTAAAATTGTATCCCTTTTTGCACTGCTAAGTCTAAAGTAAGAGGGAATAAAGTATTCACGGATTAAAATACCAGTAAACTTGCTTTGAGACAACTCTAACGGAGAGGTATCAATGCATAGAATTCAAACTGCCTTATTTTTATTTTCACTTTTCACCTACTCAACAGTTTCCCAGGCGAGCCTTCTGGTTGAGCCGGTCCTTGGTTACAACTTGGGAACGGAAGTCGAAACCAAGACTAAAGATGGGTCGGGTGATGGGATGGGATACGGCGGCAGGCTTGGATATCAAACTGGACCCTTTCAAGTTGGGCTGGACTATCTCAACAGCTCAATCTGCATGTCGAGTTCCTGTTATGATCTAAAGGAGCAGGACTATGGCCTATTCTTTGGTTTTGAATTTCCTATTCTCGTCAGGGCCTATGGGGTCTATATTTTCTCGTCTAACGGAGAGACTGAAATTAATGACATAAGTCTGAGTCTTGATAGTGGCAGCGGTTATAAATTGGGAGTCGGCTTTACTCTACTTCCATATCTTGATCTTAATCTCGACTATCGAGCAGTCAATTTCAACGACAGTGTCGATGTCTCCAGCTTTTTGTTTTCAGCATCTATGCCATTTAACTTTTTCTAGGTATATCGCGACATATTTGCAGCTAGTCATCAATTCAATCTATACAAATAAAAACATAGAAAATTGATCTTATCCCCGGCCCGGAGCTGGGTATGTTTTGTAGATGATTCATACAATGGACATCCGTCCATACCGGAGGACAAACCCCAGCCTAGACATACAAGCAGATGATTTAAGTATGTATTTAAAAATCTCTGAGAACTTTTAGAGCATCTTCTATTTGTGCTGAGATAAGTGATTAGGAGAACACTACTAACCACTTATCCAGCAAGACTAATTTAACGAATTAGTTTCTTTTTGTGTGTTAAGAACTCATTAAGACTTAACTTTTAAGACGGAACAACTTAACCTTACGACCTAAGAAAACGAGCCCACGCGTAATGAAATTTGTCACTCTTAATTATTTTCTTCGTTCATAATGGAGGCAAATCACAAAGACTTCTTTGGCGGAAAAATTAAGACAGTGATGGATTAAAATTTTGAATTTAAGTAGAGTTTGCGAATAATTATTTTTGGCATTCATTTAAACAATTAATTCTTCTACTTGAGTCAGTTTCATATTGATTACACCTATTCTCGCACATCAATCGATAGCTCCCTTTAACAGAAGCGCAACCCGTGATGAATAGGAGTAGTATGATGGATTTTATACTTAAATTATATGATAGCATTTTTGGGTTTTTAATAAATTTCATGAGGGCACTTTAAATAGTGATTTCAAATGATCATTCAACCATAGGCCCTGAGGGTCAAGATCTTTTCTCAGATTGAGAAAGTCCTGAAATTTCGGATAGAGCTGTTGGAGGTCATTGTGTCCAAGTGTGTGCCACTTGCCCCAATGAGGCCTGCCACCATGTCGTTTAAAAATTTTTTGCATTTCTTCGAAATAAGGGCGGAAATTCTCACTGATGTAAGTATGAATGGCAATGTAGACGCTATCTCTTTTATAAGCAGGCGAAAGCCAAAGCTCGTCACCCTTCACGTATCGGATTTCGATTGGGAAAAGAGTCTCGAATTTATTTTTCTTGATTGAGGCCTGGATTTCTTCAAAGACCTCTTCAAATTTTTCGAAAGGAAGATTATATTCCATTTCCATAAAACGGACTGATCGCTCTGTTGGAAAGGCGCGGTGAGACCAATTTACAGAAGTCTTATGGCCCACAAAATTGCGCATGAAAGAATCAAGGCGACCATAACTCTTGGTCTTATTGGCCAGAATGTTGAGTCCTTCATAGAGCCAATTTTCCAGAACAATTTCCTTGAGTCCCTCAATTTTTGAGGAAGAGGGAATCTCCTCCGTTGTTTCATTCATCATCTTGATCAGGGACCACTTGCCAACAGGGAAATAAAACATTTCCAGATGGCGGTTTTCCGAAAGTCGCTTTTTGTATTTAGACATCGAGACCGACATATCTTCGGCGAATGTTTCAGTTTTGAGTTTGTAGGCGTCACACATTTTTACTGTTGCTTCCGTAATTAAAGCGGCGGAACCAAAAGAAACAGAGAGAGCTTTCATTAAGTCGGGATTCTTATCTTCATCAATACTGAGAATGTCTCCCTTACCAGTTACTAAAGTCAGGCCCTGAAGTTGATTGGCCATGGATTGAAGTTTGATCCCTGTGCCATGGGTCCCTGTGCTCAACGCACCTGCCACGGATTGATGATTAACGTCACCTTGATTTGGGAGGGCCAAATTATGTTTGAAGGCTTCTTCTCCAAAGAGATAAAGCTTAGTTCCCGCTTTCGCCCGGACTAACTTTTTGTCCGGAATGACCCCAATTAATCCTTGCATATTATCTAAATGCAAAAAGGAGTCATTGGTCGCAATTAAACCAGTCCATGAATGGGACGAGCCTCTCATTCGGATTGTTTGATGCTTTTGAAGATGATCAAGCACCATCGCCTGCGCTTCCTCAGTTGTGGAAGGGGCCAAAATGTTTTTTGGTTGGAATTTTAGGTTGCCTGCCCAGTTTTTCATAAAAAACACTTTCCTTCTCCGCGGTAGGTGCTGACAGTTTGAACTATTTTATTCCCATCCAGAATATGAATGCAGTTGAAGCGTTCACAAATCTCAGCAGCCTTGGCATGTCTGAGAATGACCAGATCTCCAATTTTTAAAGGGAGCTTGCCTTGATACTTAAGTGGTGTTTGAACTTCTCCGGCGCCTTCATTTTTTAGTAGCGACAGTCCAATCGGTAGATAGGGTTCTGGCTGTTTAATTTGATCAGTCGCTCCTGAGGCGATGTATCCGCCACCGAGGATCGTAAAAATATCTTCTTCTGGTTTTCTCACAATGGGTGAGGAGAAAAAAAGCGCAGGAGCAAGCTTGAAATCCTGATAGTGATCGAACAAGACTGGAGCATAGAAGGCCGAGCCTACTGTGACTTCTGAGACAACATTCTCTTTTATTGTATGAAGCAAACTTCCAGTCCCACCGCCATTGATTATTCTTAGCTGATGGCCATCTTTTTGAATCAACTCAATCATCTTTTTACGTCGATTCTTTAATTGGATCAGGGAGAGTTTTTTTAAGGCCTGCATAACTTTGGAATTGTCATCTATCACACCGGCTATCTGCGCCTCGTAGCCCATAGCCCCGATAAGTTTGATATGAGGGCATTGTTTTAAATGATTCAAAAAAGTGGTTAAGTGTTTTTCTTCATGGAGGTTTGAGCGGTAAACACCAAAACGAACACCAGGCAAATCCATCGAGAGATCAAGATCAACACAGATTTCAAAGATGATGTTTTTAGCTGAGGCAATTTCTTCTAAGAGGTTCAGATGTTCCATACGATCAACCATGAGCACGATCTCTGAGGGGTCTTCGGCCAATTTATGGAGAGAGGCCCGGTCCGTGGTTGGATAACCCATGAGGAGGTCTTTTAGTCCGAGGGACTTAAGCCAAAGTGATTCTTCCAAGGTGTAGGTCATGAAGCCCTGAAAAACTGGATTTGAGGCGTGAATTTTTTTTAAGATTTCTACTGAGCGAATCGACTTTGTGGCAATTCGGATTTTTTTATCTCCGGAATTAACGATCGCCCAATTCAGATTTTTATAAAAGGCTTCTAAATCTAAAAATAATGAAGGAGCAGGATGATCTTTTAGGGCCGCTACATAATTTTGGTATTGATCACTCATAGTTTAATGACAGCTTCTACTGCACGATGATCGGAAAGTGGGCATTCACCACATTCAAGCTGCCCAACAATGGGAAGAACTTTTTTGGAAGTAATGGTCGCCTCACTGCCATTTGCCTTAAGCCAAAAATGGTCCAGCCATTCTTCCTTGTCCCCACCTGGCTTTTTAAAACAGCCTTCAGTTGAGAATCCATTGGAGCCTGTGAGTGGACCTTCCAGAGGTGAGGAAGTCATCTCCATCAATTCTAGCGATAGAGGATATTCTGTACTTGCTCCAGCTTTGCCGTCCACATTTAAGTCCCCTATGAGAATTTGTGGAACACCCGGTTTCTCGTGTTTTTTCATCATCTCTTTAATTTGCTCGAGTTGTTTTTTTCGGATCTCAACAGTTTTTGGTTCATCCCATGCTTGAAGGTGGGTGTTGATCATCTGTGCCTGCTTACCGTTAGGAAGTGTCACCTCAACAAGAATGGCACTTTTAGAAGACATACAATCTGCTTTGGCGCAGTTCTTGAAAATAACCTGGTCCAGAACTGTCATGGGGAATTTACTCACTACAAAAAGTCCAGAGTCTTGAATCTGTTTTAATTTTCTTCCCTTTTTTGGCACTGCCGAAAAAGGATGAGTTTTAGATAGACCCTTAATCAATTTTTTTCTTTGTTTATCATAAAAAGCTTCCTGGAAAAACATAATGTCGTGACCCAATGAAGGAAGGATAGAGTTCATGACATCGGCGCGCTCAGACTGTTTGGTCATATTCCAAGGAGGAGGGATGAGGTAGGTGTTCCATGTGAGAACCTTAATCTCTTGGGCGAAGACCGAAAAAGAGAGCATTAAAAATAGAAAAGCTAACTTCATTAAAATCCTCCTAAGGATTTTTTAAAAAACCGTTCTTCGAGCAAGCTCATCGGCAGGATAATGAAAAGGAGTGACAGTTTTTGATGGGGCTTGCTTATTGTTTTTGAATTGATCTACAACCCCTTCAAAACCCTTAATAATACCCCTAAGTGTTCCACTGCCAAAGATCGTGTGTCCAGCTTCGTAACTTTGAGTCGCGTATTCTTCAGGGGTTGTGATGTAGCCCATAAAAGCATTGGAGTAAGAAGAGATAATGACCCGTTCTATAGTTGAGTTCTGCAACTGGTTTAGGATCGCTTGTTTTAATCTTTTGGCCGAAGTGGTGGTAATTTCTCCCGGAACGGCAACAATCATGATCGGTCCAAGGGCAATAACCTGGAACGGTAAAACCGGTGGTGCCCATGGGAGGGTGTTAATGGACTCATTGGCAGCGCATTTTCGGAAAGCTTCTACTGCCGGCTCAGGGATAGGGGGGAGCTTTTTCCAGACAGAAAGAGGGATTCCTAAAAAAGACCCAGTCCGGTGATCTAGCACTATATTTTTGGGAGAGTGGGCCTCATAAAATTTTTCATAGAACTCGGGATTGCGGATGAGATTTCTTTTTTTAACTAATTTACAGACGACTTTTAAAACCGTGCCTAATTGCTTTGGAATTCCTGGACCTTCTGCAGTTCCCTCAAAAAAGGCGAGACCATGGGCGGCAGGGGCCACTTCAAGGGACATGTCCATGAACTGATGAAAGCCACGGACTGTGCCCTTAATTTCTTTTTGCTTCGATATCTTTTCGGATTCACGAAACTGAAGTTCACCGTTGTAGTTGGCGCACTCATACTGATCAACGTATTTTCCACGCATTAATTTAGTGCTCTTTTCCCAGATAAAATTGGGAGAGACATCCCCAGCTGCTTCCTGCATAAAAAAGGCGGTTGTGCCTGGATGATTTTTTTCATAAAGAGCTGCGGCGACACCTTTGTTATCATGGTGTATGCGGTGGTTAAAGCTAGACACACTTGTAGCGTGAACTCCAAACCAGTTAAGAAAGGCTTTTTCCTTGCCTGAATCATCCTGGAAAATAAGTCCTTCCATTACGCGGTTAACACCTAAGTGCCATTCTTCTTTTTTGATTTTTCGAGCATCTTTATTGTTTAAGTAGGCGTGCATAGAGCGGTTGTAGGCAATTTCTTTTTCATCACTGACGTAATGTTTTCCCCAGTGAATAGTGACAGGCGCCATTTCTTTATAGGCCGCTTTGACAGCTTCCAGAATCCCACCACAAATCGTGTTAAAAATCTTTAACTGAAAGCCAGGGATTGTAAAATTGTAGAAGGGAGAATGACCATAACCACCCGGGGCCGAATGAGTATGTTGGGCGCTGATCATCAAATTTGAATCGCTGATAGTCAAATCAGGAAATTCTGCTTTAAGTAATCTGACTACTTCTTCTTTAATGGCGATGGTTACAAAGGCCTGTTCAAGATGGACGAGGATGAAAAGACTTTTATTTTCATCAAGCAGACACATGGCCCTAGCGAAAAGGGGAGTGGCCACTTCTTTAACAGTGTTGTGAGGCTGACCATAGCCTAACATTCCAACACCGGGAATAAAGCATGTGGTCTCATGCCTTCCGAATCCAGCTTTAAATTTCATAGGGAGATTATCCAGAACGTAGATGCTTTCTTCAAGAGGGTATTGTTATTCCGATCAGAATCATCGGAATTGATAGTTTTTGCCTTCTGCAGATACTTTTCCCATTTGGGGTTAAACTAAAAGAGTGAAAACTGACCTAACGACCTATGGATCTATGCTTCAGTCCCAGAATCGGGCCACTACGGCCAAAGCCGCTGCTGCGTCCAAAACTGATCCCAAAATTATTGACCCCAAACTTCTTCAGGCAAAGCCCCAGCCCGATTACAAAGTTGATATAAGTAAGCCGGCCTCGTCTTCATTACCTTCGCTTCCTGGTGTGCCAACCCCGCCAGTGCCATCGGCGGAGTTACCTAAGCTACCTGAGTCAAAACCAGATAAACCTGAACTAAAAAAACCAGATATCAAAAAGCCTTCAGAAATTAAACTTCCTGCAAAAGAAGGCTCGGTAAAAGAGCCCGCAATCATTTTCATTAAGGGTCTCGATGTTTTTAGTTCACCTTCAACCTCTGAGCGTGGTTACGCTGGAGTAGGCAAAATAGCTGACTCAGTCGAAGGATCGAAGACTTTTGAATGGAATCAGCAAGACGAAATAATTGAAGAAATTAGAAGTGTTCATAGAGATCAGCCTATCATTCTGGTTGGCCATAGTTTCGGGGGCGATACCGCCCTTGAAGTCGCTGAAGAGCTTGATTCACTTGAACATGGATTTAGAAAAGTTGATTTATTAGTCATGATCGATGCTGTTGGTGCTGACAATGATATCGTTCCTCAGAATGTGAAAAATCACCTGAATGTTTTCGGCGAAAGTAACTTCCTTTTAAATGATGGGCCTCATGTTGCCCGCAGAAATGAAATGACCAAAGTTAAGAATATCTTATCCCCACATGATCATACGGAACTGGATGATGATAAAGAAATTCAATTCGAAGTTGTAAATCTGATTAAAGAGACTCTGTCTAAAAAAGCTTAATTTTTACCTGAGCATGCCTTATTCGTTTTGAATCCCGCAAGGATGACTTGGATGTTTTTGAGACTTGGCCAGACAGCCTTGAAGACCTGTCTTTTATCTCTAGCAGAAAGTTCGCAATATCCGCTTTCAAGATAGCAGGGCACGTGATCTCGAAAGGCACGAGTTTCTAATTCTCCGCACGTCAGATCTGTTGGATAGGTATTCATTTCACGAATGAGACAGCTGCGCACATCATTAATCCAGGCCTGACCCTGCATAGAAAAGCGATGTTTTCTTGCTTCATAACGAAGGCAATAACGACGACCAAACTGAATGGGATAAGAGCCTTCCTGACAGTGTCTAGTTATGGCCTCGCAAGTGTAGTATTCACAGTCATTTTCTAGGTTAGCGCAGCTGATTGAAGCTGAAGCCAGCGCCGAATAGGTCAGAAGGAATAGGGCGAATACCATGAGTTTCATAGGTTGGAGTTCTATCATGGTTAGGGTTTTTTATATAATGGATCGTAAAACTTACAATTAGCCGTTTCATAATAAAAACCTATGCTGAGTATTGGAAGTATTGATTATTACAACGGTCTTTGTTGTTCTAAATTTCATTTATCCCAAACCCACAAAAAGGAAAACGAATGAAGGCTATTTGGAAAAACATAATATTGGTTTCAATGCTCACGCAGGTCTCAGTTCTGTCTTACGCTTCAGAATTTCTGGCATGTAAGCCTGGCCAAATACTGGTCTGTATCCCAGCTGCTTCTTGCAGGGCCGGATCAATTGGTTGCCGTGAAACTCCTCGACCTGCGCAGACCTGCTTTTGTGCCGATTCGCCAAGAGTATTAGTTGAAGAAAATTTTCAGAACGAGTTAAAAGAAGAAAACTAATACGCCAATAGATTACCTTCCTCATCAAAGAGGAAGGTCGTTTTATAATTGCCAAGAGTTGTTGAGGCCTGGTTAATGCCTAATTCCTGAATATCAATGTCTAGGACTTTTCTCTGCCGTAAATCCAGGTTCGGATCATAATAGCGTGTGAGCATAATGCGTGGAATTCCCACATAGGAGTCACCTTCAGGGTGCTCTAATCCCAAGGTGTGACCGTATTCATGGGCAGCTGTTTTAGCGAGACCCAATTGGTCTGAAAGTAACCACACCCCAGAGTTGGTGTGGCCCACGATAAAAGACACTGTGAGGTGTTCATTGGGGGAAGCCAGGATGCGGATAAAGTTGTTGATCGGATCCTTGAGTTCGGATAATTCTCGAGCATTTTCTAATGACGTCACTGATGTTGAGACTTCAAACACTAAATCATACTTAACTTGGCCCATGAGGACTTGATGTTCCCCTTCATTCCAAACCTGGTTGATCTCTGTAGCGATTTGCTGGGCCAATTGGTTATCGACCTCTCCGTAAAGGAAGAGGTGAGACTTGGCATTAATCACCTTGTTGGTATCGTCCTGGATCAGGAGCGCGCTGGCCTGGAGCGAGGCTTGGTAAAAGGCAAGAATAAGGCAAAAAAGGAAGCGCATTCAGCGATGAATATCTTTTTTTTCAAGGCTTTTCAACAAAAAAGGCCCCGCTTTCGCGAGGCCCTTAGATACTTGATTTTAAATAAAATTAGATCGTATCAACAGTCAGCTTACCAGTGTTAGCAGCATCAAGAAATTTCTTGAAGTTAGCTTCTTTGTAAGAAGTGTGGAAACGGCCGTAGTAATCTGAAAGATCATTTCCACATGCAGCACCGCCGCCGTGAAGTTGACCGATTACACGGTGATTAGAATCAAACAATGGAGAACCAGAAGAACCAGGCTCAGTTGTTCCTTTATCCCAGTCAACAATTCTTACGTGAGTTGAGTCACCTGGAGAAGTTTCGCCACCGTAAGAAGCTAGAACTGTAGCATCGTTTTCAAAAGAAATTGATTTTTCATCAACATTTGGGTGGTGAATAGCTACTGCTGAAGTTCCGATAGCAGTTGTAGCATCCCAACCAGCAAAGTTAACATTCCACTCAGGTTTAGGAGCAGTGTTCATTTTTACGAGAGTTGAATCTGATTTAGCGTTTGTAGCAAGGTGAACTGAACCTGATTGGAAATCAGTCATTTTGCCATCACGAGCACCACCGCACTTAGAAGTCTGGTAGTTCCAGTAAACAACTAAGCTTGGAGCAGTTGAAGAAGTGATACGACAGTGAGCTGCTGTCATGAAGAATGGAGTCTTATCATTGCTCGTGTTGTTAACCATGAAACCAGTACAGAAAGATGATCCACCAGTTGAAATAACACCAACTGAATTTACTTCATCTTCCCAGCCTTTAGACTCTTCACAAGCAACGTCAATGTTACAAGAACCTGACTTCATTGTTGATTGAGCAAAAGTTCTGAAACCTTGACCAACTTGAGTAAGTTCAAGTTCAACTTCGCTTACAGCGTTAGCTGGTACAGTAAGTTCAATAACAACGTCATCAGACATAATTACTGGAGTCCAAAGCTGGCCATTAACGTTGTTATCAGCTGAAGTGAAAGGACGGATAAATTGAGTACGGTCAGCAGAATAAATGTTTAACTCAGCACCTTCTGGAAGGTTAAAGCGTGAGAAACCAAAGTTAAGAGAAACAGCATTTGGAGTTGTTACTCTATGTGTCCAAGTATAACCCTGAGCAGATTTTTCCCAGTTTTGAGATTTCATAGGGCTGATAGATACTGAATGAGGAACAGCGAAACGAGGTGCTTCACCTTTAGTCTCGTTAGATACTTCTTGATCATGGATGCTTTGAACATCAAGTGATGGGAAGTAAGTTGTATCGATTGCGGCCATTGCCTGGAACGAAAGACTCATAGTTGCTACGAGTGCCAATTTTTTCATGTCTCCTCCTTGAGAAACGTTTTATAGATTAACTCTAGGCCTTCCCGGTTAAATTGCACCTTACATTTACTCTCACTTCTTTTCGAAGCGCCGCCAATTATTCCGACGAAATTAGTTTTTTATGGGTTTTGGCCGGAGGATTTATTTGGAGCCGATTTGTCGGCCTTTCTTGATTATTTTTTATGCTGTCTAACAAAAAGAATATTTCGCGATGGTTTAGCGCAAAAATTACAAAGCAAAAACGTTTCGAATTAGATATCGTAAATGCACTTTTGATTTAGTGAAAGGGTATCATCATGCATTTTTTGTTTTTCTTTTTTTTAGCAAGCTCCCTCACCGCTGGTGCGGCAACCTTAAAAGAATCTTTCGAAGCGGCTCGACTCAACATGGAATCAATAAAACGTGCTGAGCAGGGTATCGAACAAAGAGAAGAGCAGAAGGATCGTGCTAAAGGGGCCCTACTTCCAACCATCAACGGTTTTGCCACCTACACCCGTATTGATCCTCCAGATGTCTCAGGTCTGAATGCTTTCACACTCACCAAACAACATTCAGTTGGCGTTAGACTGACCCAACCACTTATCCGTGGGGGTGTTTGGAGTGCTTTGAATCTGGCCCAGGATAATATCCTTCTCGCTCGATTTCAAAAAGATGCTACAGATTTAAATCTTTATCAGTTAGTGATCAATGCTTACTACAATTTGAAAATCATTCAGACTGACGTGAAAAATATTTCAAAATACCTTTCTTATTCAAAAGATCGGGTTGAAGAAATCCGTGCACGAACAAGAATTGGACGCTCCAGAAAGGGAGAGTTAGTTGAAGCTGAAGCCCAGTTCTATATTGTTGAAGCTCAGTATAAGCAGGGATTAATAGATCTTGTTCGTTTTGAGAAAAATTTTGAGTTCTTGACTGGATTAAAACCGCAAGAAATCTCGACCTTGGATGATGTCCCTAGCGTTGATGGTTCTTTAGAGACTTATTTGAGCAAACTTAAATCAAGACCAGACTTACTGGCGGCCCAACAACAAGTAAAGGCCGCTAACCAGCAAGTCGATATCGCCAAGGCCGGCCATTACCCTAACCTTGATGTGGTGGGAAACTACTACATTGATAGAACCGGAATTCTAGCGACTTCTGAGTGGGATGTGGGTCTGGTTCTATCTGTTCCATTTTATCAGGGAGGATCTGTTCTCGCTGCTACTCGTGAAGCCGTTGCCACAAAAAGAATTTCAGAACTCACCGCCCACGAAACAATCCGAACGGCAGAAAGAGATTTGAGTTTAGCTTTCCAGAATTATGCTCAAATCAAGGATCAGCTGAAGAGTCAGGAAAATGCTCTGATCAAAAGTGAAGAAGCCTACAAGCTGAACAAAAAAGACTACCAGTATGGACTGGTCACGAACTTAGATGTTCTCCAAACTCTTAACGTCTATATTCAGAATAAACGCTCATATGACACTCTTTATGCCATGGCACATATGACTTATAAAAATCTCGAAGCGGCAACAGGGGTTCTACCATGAGTTTATCCGATATCTCAATTCGTAAGCCGGTCTTTGCCTGGATGCTTATGGCGGCGATGATTATTTTTGGTTATTTATCCATGAGAAAGATGGGTGTCTCCCAGCTTCCCGATGTGGACTTTCCTATGGTGAATATTTCTGTAAGCTACGAGGGAGCTGCCCCTGAAGTTATGGAATTGGATGTTATCGACCCCATTGAATCAGCAGTGCTCTCCGTTGAGGGAGTTAAAGGGATTACTTCTCAGGCCCGCTTAGGTTCAGCGAATATTTCAGTTGAATTTAATTTAGATAAAGATATTAACGTTGCGGTGGCCGAAGTTGAGGCCAGAATTAATCAGGCCCAGCGTTTGTTGCCTAAAGATATTGATCCTCCCACTATTTCTAAAGTTAATCCTGATGATCGTCCGATCATGTGGCTATCTGTCACTTCCGATACGATGGAAGCCAAAGATCTCATGAGTTATGTCAGAGATAATCTCAAGGACCGCTTCCAAACGGTTTCCGGTGTTGCGGATGTTTTTCTTGGGGGATATGTCGACCCAAACCTAAGAGTCTGGGTAGATAACGATAGCTTAAATAAGTTTCAACTCTCTGTGACTGACGTTGTGGGAGCTATTCAAGCCGAGCACAAAGAGGCACCATCAGGTTTTATCGAGGATCCAACTCGCGAAAGAAATGTCAGAACTTTGGGTGAGGCCACAACGGTCAACGAATTCTCCAAACTTCCCATCATTAAAAGAGGGGGAGCTCCCAACTATGTTCCGCTCTTTTTAGGTGATGTCGTAAAAGTTGAAGAAGGTCTTGCGGACGTCAGAAGAATTTCAAGAGTTGGCGGTAAAACTGCCGTGGGCCTTGGTGTACGTAAACAGCGTGGTTCAAATGCTGTAGACGTAGCAACTGGTGTGAAAAAGAAAATGGAGGAGATGAACAAACAACTCCCAGCTGGACTTAAAATTGGAGTGAACTTCGATTCAACTACGTTTATTGAAGAATCTATCCATGAGCTTTCATTCACAATGATCATGTCAGCAGTTCTGACTGCCATTGTGTGTTGGATTTTTCTGGGTTCATTTGCCGCTACTATAAATGTCATTTTAGCTATTCCAACGTCGATTCTGGGCTCTTTCATTTTCCTCAAGTACATGGGCTTCACCCTCAACACCTTCACCCTCCTTGGACTTTCCCTTTCAATTGGGATTGTGGTGGATGATGCCATTATGGTGCTTGAGAATATTTTTCGTCACCATGAAGAAGGTAAGGATAAAGTTAAAGCTTCCATGGACGGCGCCAATGAGATTGCCTTTGCAGCTCTGGCAGCAACGATTGCGATTATGGCGATATTCCTACCTGTTGCCATGATGGATGGGCTTATTGGAAAGTATTTCTTCCAATTTGGAATTACCATCTCAGTAGCTGTGGGATTGTCTTACCTTGAGGCGATTACGCTCACTCCTATGCGGACCTCAAAATTTATTGATGACACTACGAAGAGATCTAAAATTGGTAAATATGTTGATGGCCTTTTTGATAAACAAATCAAGCTATATGAAAAGGCCCTTGATTATACTCTTAATAACCGATGGAAAGTTCTCATATCCTCGGTTGCTTTTTTTGCAGCAACTTTTGTCTTAGTAAAATGGATTCCCAAGGAATTCGTTCCAGCACAGGACATTTCTTCCTTCATGGTAAGAATTAAGACAACTGATGGGTCGTCTCTCGCATTTACCGATGGTGCAACCAAAGAAGTTGAAGCGTATTTTAATTCTCGAAAAGAGATTAAGCGATTTTTCGTATCGATTGGAGGCTTTGGAGGCCAGGGCGGAAGTGAATCTAACGTGTCCAATATGTTTGTGACACTTCATTCACCAAAAGATAGACCTAAAGATGCAATTCTGGGGCGATCTAAAAAACAATCAGAGCTTTTGAATGATTACCGCGAGTATTTTAAAAAGAATTTCAAAAAGGGTATGGTTTTCGTGCAGGATACATCCCAAGGCGGATTTTCAGCATCTGGACGAGGCTTCCCAATTGAATTCACACTCATGGGTGGGAATTGGTCTACGCTGATTAAGTCGGCCAAAGACACAATGAAAGAGATGAAGGACTCTGGTCTTTTCACAGATATTGATACCGATTACAAAGAGTCAGTTCTTGAAATAAAAATTTTTCCTGATCGGGAAAAGGCTAAACGTTACGGCGTGAGTGTTCAGGAAATTGGAACCACTATAAATGCACTCATTGGTGGTGTGGTTGTGGGGAAATATTCTAAGGAAGGACACCGTAACGATATTCGGGTCAAGATGCTCAACGCTTCGAAAGATCGTCTTGAAGATTTAAAGAAAATATTTGTTCGCAATACCAGAGGAGAGTTAATCAAACTTCTCGATGTGGTAGTTGTTAATGAGCTTCCCGGAGTTCAAACTATCAGTCGTCGTCAAAGGCAAAGGGCCGTCACAATATTTTCGGGCATTGCACCTGGGAAATCTCAAGGGGAAGCCTTGGAAGCTGCTAAAAAAATAGCCAATAACCATCTACCGGCAGGTTACACACTGGTTGAGTCAGGTTCATCTGAAAGTTTTAAAGAAACTTTTCGCAGTCTTACGTTTGCTTTGGGCCTTGGTATCCTTATTGCGTACATGATTCTTGGCGCCCAATTTAATAGTTTCATTGACCCAGTTACCGTTCTCATGGCGCTCCCATTTAGTTTTTCTGGAGCGTTTTTAGGTTTATGGATCTCTGGTCAAACGATTAATATGTATTCCATGATCGGTTTGATTCTTCTGATGGGGATTGTGAAGAAAAACTCCATTCTCCTGGTGGATTTCACCAATCAAAGAAGGGAGGAAGGTCTGTCGGTATCAGATGCATTAAAAGACGCCTGCCCAAAAAGATTACGCCCCATTTTAATGACAACATTTTCGACTGTTGCGGGTGCTATTCCCCTGGCGTTCTCATTAGGCCCCGGGTCTGAGTCACTTAAGCCGATGGCGATTGCAATTATAGGTGGATCCCTGGTTTCAACCGTACTGACTTTGGTGGTTGTGCCAGCGATGTATTCACTCTTTGCGAGCAAAAAAGGACATCAGAAAATAAGTTAAAAATGTGTCAGAGAAGGGTTATGAAACTGGTGCCAGATTCTTATGGTAGTAGTCTAACCCTTCTTCTACGCCACCCATAAAGCCAATTTTTCCTTTGTTCATAACCAGTACCTGGTCACAAACTTCACGAACTTGGTCTGCACTGTGGGAAACAAAAATAGTTGCACCTGCTGACTTAATAAAGTTTCTCATTCTAACGGATAATTTTTGCTGAAAGAAGTAATCTGCTCCATCTAAAACTTCATCCAGAATTAAAACGTCTGTGGATTTTGCAGAAATTAAAGAAAGCATGAGGCGCGCCTGCATGCCTTTTGAATATTGCCTAAATGGAACGTCGAGGAAATGGCCGAGCTCGGAAAACTCCAAGGCTTCGTTTACTAGTGGCCTTAAGTCTTTTATTTCCGGGAAAAATAAGCGTGCCAGAAGGAAGGCGTTCTCTCTTCCAGTAAGTTCTGGCAAAATTCCTGTCCCCGTATCAAAGATCGCCCTGACTTCAGCATCCGTTGTGATGCTCCCTGATTGGGCAACCATCATCCCGGCCAGACATCTACACAGCGTGGTTTTTCCACTTCCATTAACACCCAGAAGCCCCAAGCGCATACCCCGAGTCACATCAAAAGAGACATCATCTATTACGTTCAAAAGTTCAGGTTTTTTTAAGAAAAATTCCACGGGATGAGTAATAGCAGATACAAAAACGTCCCTAAGGCCATGGTGTTGGTAGTGTTCAAGCTCAAAGTGCACTTTGAGATTCTTTACCGAAAGAAGGAGTTCAGAGTTTGTGGTAGAAGGCATTTCTCTTCCTTTTCCAGATTATAACTGCGGTCAAGAATAACACGAGCGAAACCACAAACCCCTTAAGAGTTGCCATCCAAAAAGTGCCATCACCAAAATAAATGAGGGATCGGAATGGATTAAGCAGATAAACGGCCGGGTTAAAATCCACAATCCATTGCCAGTTGGTGGGGATATACTCTTTGGGGTAAAAAACGGGAGTAACGTAAAAAAGCAGGTTAAAGATAAAACCCATCACAAAATTAGTGTCTCTAAAAAAGACATTGATCGTGCTCAAAGCAACACCAATGGAGAGAGTGCCAATGAGCAGAGGAATTAGTGCCAGAGGCAGAAGGAGAAGTGTAGAGAAATCTCTGCCAGTGGTAAGATAAAAAGGCAGAACGATCAGCAAAAAACTAGCAACAAAATTAATAAAGTTATCCAGAACCTGCGAGCCAAAGATGACCATCGGGTTAATTTTAAATGAGCGCAAGAGGTGAGATTGGGTGACGAAAAGTGGAGTGGTCATCTGGATGGTTGAGGAAAAAAAGATCCAGGGAAGAAGCCCACCCAATAAAAAAAGATTGTAGTCGGGCACCTGAATTCGCATGAAGGTTTTAAAAACCAGGCTTTGAACACCAAACATCAGCAGCGGGTTAAGTACAACCCAGATGAAACCTGCAAAGGTTTTTCGATAGCGGGACTTCAAAGAAGCCACCGTCAGGTCCCTTACTTGTGCCCAAAAAAATTTCAATTCCATGATTCAATGATAACATCATTGAATGGAATCATGGTCAAAAATTCATCCTAAAGGGACTTTGCTTCAGCTCTATATTCAACCCGGAGCTTCATCAAATCAGCTATCGGGAAAGCATGGCGAAAGGCTAAAAGTAAAAATCAAAGCACCACCCAGAGATGGTGAGGCCAACGATGGGGTGATTAGTTATTTTTCTGAAATTTTAAAGATTCCAAAGTCGAAGATATTTCTGATTCGAGGAGAAAGCTCTCGCCAGAAGGACCTTCTGGTAGAGCTTCCTCTCGATGATGTACTTATTTTGTTGCGAGAGCTTTTGTAATTTGTGCGTAGATTTTTTCAATGCGTAGGACCACTTCACCGTGCTGAACAGTTCCACCTTCAACACCGGCTGAACAGTTTTTGGCAGTTTCATCACAAATATTGGCGACCATACAGCTGTCTGGAAGTGAGTTGATACTTGGACGGTAATCATTTTTGCCCATAATCAGAATACCCTCAACCATACCAGTGGCCGCATCTAAAACAGCAGACCCAGAGTTACCGTGGAAGGTGTCCAGAGTCGTCGAGAATCTTGTTGCTTCGATGTTATTAGTAACTTTACCGTTAGCTGAGATCTTAGTCGGAAGACCAGTTGGGTGACCGATAACCACTAGTGAAGTTGTGTTTGA
>JAIFLR010000036.1 GCA_020048985.1 Halobacteriovorax sp.
GCTCTTTTAATTTATTCTCATAATCGTTGGTAAGCAACTTTAATTTGGTGTCATTCTCAGACTGAAGCTTATCAATTTTTTTCTGAAAATTAGTATTGGTTTGATTCACTGCAGTTTTCCAGTGATGCTCCTTCTGATCAACTAAGATTTGGGTATTTTTCTGATCTGATGCACGTCTGTCCTCAAACAATGTCCGTTGTGTTTCAAGATTTTTATCACTCAGATCTGCGATATTTTGAACTTTTTGGTCCATAGTCATTTTAAGATATTCATTATCTCTTTGATAGTTTGCAAGGCGTTGCTCATAATCAAGGACTGTTTGGTCCATTAAACGGCTAAATTCCCGCTTCATTTCAAAAACTTCTTGATTTCTCGTTTCTGTCATTTTTTTAACAAAATCAGTTTTATCTTGATTACTGACCTTTGTAACATCACCAATGCTAACCTGATGCTTCTCTTCCAGTTGTTTCATAGAAGTATTGAAGTTCTCTTTGAGTTTTGTCATGCGGTCATTAGCGTTATTTCGCTGAACCATTATTTGTTGCTCGTAAGCCTGCTTATCGAGTCTATTCTGGTGCTCACGGTTCGATACTTCAACTTCAGCCTTCTCACGTTCTTTGGAGACATTTATTATCTTGTCAGCGTTAGCCTCGTTTAATTTGCGATCGAGTCTAGCGGTGCCTTCAGCACTCTCCTTCCTTAACGATTCATTAAAAGCCTCTTTGTCGCTGACAGCTTTATCTTGATACATTCTTTGCTTAGATGCCATCTGCTCTTTGAGTGTATTTAAGCGATTATCATTTGTGGTTGCGTCTCTAAGACCCTGCTGCCGATCCATGACTTCAGCAAATTCGCCCGATCCATTATCTCTGCGTCTCTTATCCAGATCAATCAATCGTAATTGCTTATTATAATCGCGACGAGCCTCCATCAAACGACCTTGATTCTCTTTGTTAGTGTTTATTGATTCTCTTTGTTGAGTCTCAACTAGCTTGTCACTTCGCTGACTATAATCTTTGGCCATGTTCTGATTGCGGTCTTCATACTTTTTCTGCATCGTACTCATGCGATCATTAGTGTACTGCTTCTGTTGCTCAAAATCTGCAGCTTGAACTTCTTTTGATTTCTGAAAGTCAGAGCGCAAATGATCTTTCATTTCAGCACGTTTAATTGCTCCATCTTTATGCGCTGAAGTCATGTGATCTTCATGAGAGCGAACTAGTTGCTGCCGTTCACGGTTATACTGATCTTTTAGATCAGCTCCTTGCCCGGTCATTTCATTACGATACGTTTTCAACTGCTTATCAGAGTTTGCTGTGGTGTCAGTGATACTCTTGTCGTACTTTTTCTTTGAAGTATTTTGCAAATCTTGATGGATGTCTTTCTCAGAAGCAAACGATTTTTGATAGCTATTTTTGATATCAGATAAACGCTGATCAAAATCTTTTCTCTTCTTCATCGACTCTTGTGTGAAAGCTTGTCTCTCCACTTCTCTTTCTTCATGGAATTTGTCTGTATTGTTTTCCAGAGAAGCCCGGGTCTTCTCGTTTAGTTTCTCCATATTGCCTTGATAGTTGGATTCAAGTTCAGCCTTATCTTCTATGAAATTTTCCCGTTGTTTTTTGATCACACCATCAGTGCGCTCATTGGTATCGGTAATTCGCCTTTCAGCGGAATCCTGGGTCTTTTTGATGGTGTCCTGAAAGTATTCACGTTCTTTGGACAATGCTTTGTTGTAATCCACGCCTTTCATAGCTGATTCCCTTATTGAGTCACTTCCTGTGACATCATAGAGAATTGTAGCATATGGCCCAAACAAAAAAGCCTTGGGTAAAACTTGCAGTCCTACCCAAGGCGTCTTAACTGACTAGATAACTAGGTCTATCGCGCTAATTCTTCTTCAATAATTTCGGCAAAAACTTCCATCGGCTGAGCTCCGCTCACTAACTGACCGTTAACAAAGAAAGTGGGAGTCGATTTGACTCCAATCTTTTTACCTTCCTCCATATCTGCCTTCACTTGGGCCAGGTATTTGTTATCGGCAAGACACTTTTCAAAAGCTTCAGTTTTTAGACCAATTTTTTTGCCGGTCTTCTTCAGACCTTCTGGATCTAAGGCAGTTTCCTGGTTAGCAAACATTTCATCATGCATTTTCCAGAAAAGGTCACTGCTCTGCTCATTAGCGCAAAGGCTGGCAACGGCAGCTTGTTCAGCATGGTTATGGAAAGGGAGTGGAAATTGTTTGAATGAAACTTTCACTTTCTTACCGTATTTTTCTTTGATCTTTTTCAAAAGCTCAGCACCCTTCGCACAGAATGGGCACTGGAAGTCAGAAAATTCAACGATGACAACTTTAGCGTCTTTATCACCAGCAAATGGAGCATTACCAACGTCAACCGGGAATGTTGGACGGCGAGGTTTAGGGATATAGACCTCAACTGGAGACTTTTTCGTCTGATCGGCCAACCACGAATCTACAGCTTCCTTTTTGCGTTCAATCTCTAGGTAGTTTTTAATTTTTTCACGAACCTGAGGATTAATATGCTCAGCAGGGATATTCTGATCCTTGATAAATGCATCGATTTCTTTATCAGAAATTTTCACATCCTTGGCAATGTACTTACTTAAGAATTCATCATTTGAAAGACCATTTTTACGTGGATCTTTTTCAACTAACTTCTGAAGAAGAACTGATCTCAATTTATTGAATTTAACTTCGAAAGCCTTTGATTCATGCTCAAACACTTCTGATTCAATTCCATTCATCAATTCAGCATTAGAAACTTCAATATCCCCTGCTTTCGCAGCAATACCTTCTTTAGGTGCTTGCTTGAAGAGGTAACTAGGTTTGCTATTGCCCTGAGAGCAAGCAGCAACAGAAATAAGTATCAACAACACGAACAAGCTTTTAGCAGCTTTCATAATACGTTCTCCTCTTAAAAAAACTGAGAGTAGTCTAACTTAACTAAATGAGAATAAAAACAAAGTGAATTGGTCGGTTTTAGAGGTGAGAAAGAAATTCGAGAAACTTGGGATGATTTTGCAGCTCAGCGTGATTCCCCTTGGCCATCAGATGGCCTTGATCTAGAAGCAATAGCTGATCAGACTTGAGAATGGTTTCAAGTCGGTGAGTCACAATAATAGTTATAGATCTCGACTGAAAAAATTGAATCAGATCTCTTAACGCAGATTCTAACTCTGAATCCAGACCACTGGAGATCTCATCCATCAGGATAATGGGCTTTTTTAAAAACAAGGCCCGCAGTCCGGATAAAAGTTGCTTTTGGCCCATGGAAAATTGTTTGGGATCAATTGTCTCGTCAGGCTTAAGCCCCCATCTCACCAGATACGGAATATTGTTTTTTGCCAATTTCCAGAATTCTTCGAACCCAAAGTTATAGCCCAAGGTTATGTTGAATTTCAGGGTTTCAGTAAAAACATGTGAATCCTGAGAAATTAGACTCACATAAGAAGAGAAATTTCTCAGATCTTTATCTAGTGATGGAGTGATGATCATTCCATCTATATCAATCTTCCCGTCAAATGTGTGATATTGGCCTGAGAGTAGTTTTAAGAGAGTGGATTTCCCACACCCCGACTCACCTAGTATCCCTAAAATCTGGCCACGCTTTAAATCAAAAGAAATGTTTTCCAAGATAAAGCCTTGGTCATACTGAAATCGGGAAAGAGAAAAGTGCATTTTCTCAACATTTAAATCATTAAACTCTTGCCTGTGATAAACATCCTGAGAAAAGCTCTCATCAAACTCTGAAAGTCGGGTCAGTCCGGTACCCGCTCGCTGAAGCACAGAAATCTTAGAGGCAACTTCTTTAATTGGTGTGATGGATTTCTGAATTAAATCGATCAAAGCTGCAAGAATGGCAACTTCAACAATCTTCGCATAAGGTACAATCACCATCACAAGGGCAACCAGAATTGGGTAGAGTGATTCGGCTGCAGAGTAGTAACTCGCGTCCCAAATGTTGGCATGTAATTGTTTGTCCAAAAATTCTTCGAAAATTTTCTCGCCTCTTCTTGAGGCATATTTCGGATTAGGCGAATAAAAAAGTTCTTTCAGGCCGGAAGTGAGATCGGTAACGACCCGTGCCATCATGCCCGTCATGCGTCTGACTTCCATGAAAACTTTTGCCATCGCCTTACTGCCTCTGATTAAGAGTAGACAGGCCACAACTTCGGCGACGAACAGGCTTAGTCCCGTAGTGGAATTCAACTGGAGAAAACTAATCAAACAAGAAAGAATAAAAATGATATCAATAAAGATTCCCAAGCTGCCTGACCCAACCACTTCTCGGACGGCATCCGTATCATTCATGAGTCGGGCCAGCACTTCACCCAATGGATATTCATCGTGCTTTTTGTGAGTCTTGTGTTTGAACGGAGCTTTCAGCCAAAGAGAAAAACTGCGCTTTCGGATATCGACTAATAACAACTGAATATAGCGATGGGAGCTTAGCTGGAAGAGAGCGCGGTTTACATACTCCCCTACAAACAGGAACACCAGCCACATGAAATGTTTATCAAAGTCAGCATCACTTTTTAAAGACTGATAGAAATCCGTAATCAATCTGGGCGTGAGATAGCCAGTGACCGCAGAGATCATCAAATTAATAAAAATAAAAACGACTAGAGGAAGCTGCGACCTAAGCCAGAGGTGCTTCCAAAAATTGTTCTTTAAAGAACTGACTGACATGTACTTCCTTCAAGGCTTCCGCTACCGGAGCTTGGGTTCTTATTCCGAGTTCTTTCTCTATATAAATTACCACATCAGACAATCTCACAGTCGTTAAACGATGAGATGAAATGATAAAAGTATGATTTCTCCACTTTGGATTTTCTTTAATTAGTCTGACGATCCTACGCTCCAAAATGATGTCAACTGAGGAGAAGGGGTCATCCCAAATAATGATCTCAGTTCCCGCCAGAAGCGAGCGAATCAGGGCCACACGTTTTAATTGTCCGCCGGATAAACGCTTACCATTTTCTCCGACTTCCAGTTTCAAAACTTCGTCCAGATTTTCTGCCAGACTATCCAACTGAAACAGAACCAGTAATTCTTTAGCGTCCTGTTCTTCCTGAGGGGTGACCTCGCGGCCAAGAAAAATATTTCCGCCGATGGTATCGTTAAAAAGATAAGGTTCCTGCTGAACCATTGAAATCTTTTGTCCTTTCAAAATCAAGGTCGTAGCAATTCGGGTTAGAAGAAAGCTTTTCCCGCAACCTGTCTCCCCCACAAAAACACTCCATTGGTGAGTCGGAATACGAAGTTTTAGATCTTTGTGCCAGAACTTAAGATCCATTTCTAATTCAGAATCGGTGATCCTGGGCTCTGTTTGGCGCATTTCTCTTTCACCTTCCGAAGGCTGCTCCAGTAAAGCATAAAGCTCTTTGACTCTTCTCCAAGCAGCAAACCCCTGAGACACAACAACTGCCACCCAGGACAAAAACATAACAGGTTCTAAAAAGAGATAGAGAAACCCCGAAAAGAAAACCAAATCGGATGGTCCTCCCCCATTGGCCTTGATCAAAATCCCCCCCCAGAGGAGAGAGGCACCTAAACTAAGTTTGACGTATGAGCTGCCAGTGAAGGCAAAGCCAACGGTCGATTTAAAGAACAGAGCAAGTTCCTGGCCTGAAACCTTTACGAAGCCTTGAATAAAACTTTCTTCACGATGGAAATTCTTAATTGTTTGTTTGGCCTCATAAGCTTCAATAATATACTGCTGAACTTCCCCCTTCTTATCCATCATCTTTTTAAAGATTTTCTGATTGATCATCGTCATGACCGATAATAGGAAGACACTGGAAAAAAGTGGGATGAAGGCCGGCCACAGATAGCTATCAGTTTGGTTAAGTTTAGGTATTAAAACCCATGCAGAGATAACGATATTGGCAATCTGAAGTAACCCAAATCCAATAAAGGCCCGAAGGTTATTAATATCATCAAAAAGAATCTGAAACAGTTGCCCCTGGCTTTTTCCATGGTAGCGGTCGGGAGGTACTTGTTCTAAAAGATTAAGCAGCTCCATCCGGAGCGTTTTTTGTTGAACACGCGCTGGATAGAAGAAAAGCAAGCGTGAGAAGGTACGAAAAATTAAAATCCCAACCGCCAGCCCGACAAAAACCCAAACAGAAGCCTGTGCCAGGTTGCCATTTGTCATAATAATCGTCAGTTTCCGAATCCGGTCTGGAAGCTCGGCCTGCAAAAGCTGCAAGAAATAGAGGCATAAAAAAGCGCCCAGATAGAACCATTTAAATTCAAAAGCGTGGTGTCCTACCCATGGGCCAAATCTGCGGGATAATCTCAAGGTCATAGGGTGAAATTTAAGCCATTTTTTGCTCAAAGTCATGGCGAATAACGATAAAGAATGATGACATACCGTACTTTTCTTTTTAACATGTTGAGCACTGCGAGGTTAGCTCAGTGGTAGAGTTCTTGGTCGACATCCAAGCTGTCACAGGTTCAAATCCTGTACCTCGCACCATTTTTCTCTTCCCGAGGAAAATATCATATGAAATTAATTAAATTCTTTGCCTTCATCCTGATTATGTCCCTAAGCAGCTGCTCCACCAAAGATTCCAAGGTGGCACAGGATGAGTATTTAAAACTCAATAAACTTCACTCTGCCAAACACAAGGCTTGCCTTGAGCACAAGTCCCAGATTCTGGAAAAACCCATTACCGTCGCTGAAGAGGCTGAGCTTAACGACGAATTATATTTTTTTGTCAGGGATGAACAAAAGGCCCTAAACTATATTGATCATTTTGATCTTTCTAAATTTACTCTTAAAGAAAATCAACTTGAGTATGAGTCAATAATAAATGCCTGTGTTTTGCAACGTGATCACAAGCACACAACCTGTGACACACTTTTTCCTTCTTATAAGTTTTTTCGTGGATTAATTTATGGCATGAATCAATATAATTGGTCTGCCTCCACAAAAATCAAGGCAAAAAACCTAACTCTGCAATACCTAAAATATGTGGGACAAAGTGAATCCTCATTAATGGACATTACATTTGCCAATGACCTTTTAATGCGTCTTTCGGAAAGAGGACACGTTGAACGCGAACTCTATCCAGAAACCATTCAATTCAAAAACCATGCTGAAGACGAATTCAAAGCATTGAAAAAGAAGATTAGGAAATTAGGAAAAAAAGAGTTCACCTGTAAGGATGCAGAAGAGTTCTACGCGAACGAAAGAATCAAGGTCAAGGAGCTCTCGCAAAGCTTTTTAGTCATCTTGAGTAAGGCCCATTAAGAAATTTTTTATCATCTTGTCCATTGAAAGATCAATAAGTAATGGGTCCTGCCTCACTAGTTGATAGTGTCTCCCTAAGTAAGTCAGTGCCGCCGTTGAGGGATCAAACTTCAACTCTCCCTCGGCAAATGATCTGCACTCAAATGTTTCATCTTTGGTCATTTTTAAAAATCTTAAAGCAACTATTTTTTGCGAAGTTTTAGAGAAAACCAACCACTTATAGATGTCTGATAAAGATGCAGAAGAAGACAGATCAGTCCGTTTAGTTTCAATTAAAAAAAGATCATCAGATGAAAAGTAATAGAGATATTGAATATTAATCATGCCCGACAATCTCATATCACTTGGTCCATGGAAAGATTATAGCGGCAACTCTCATTTGTTTTCTCATTAATGATGAGATAATCCCCGCTAAAATGTTTAATGTTCCTGATCTTACTAAATGTCCCAGAAAGGTTTATTCTTTTACAGTCATCCCCGGAAAATGTTGTCCCTGGTAAGGCCCGGCAGTCTCTGCTTAAGACATCAATACGTTCAGAATCAGGGTTGGTTATAATCCTTCCGATCCTGTGGACGGGATTTGAAATGATGGCACTCGTTTCCCCTAGGATTAGACCTAACTCTCCATTTTCATCAAGCACTAAGCGAGTCGCACTAAATGCCAAAAGATTGCACTTTTTGTTGGTGTCTACTTCCTCAGAGAACATTCCAGTGTAGACACCGCAGTAGCCAGCGAGTTCACCAAATCCCTCCTGGCATATGGCTTCCTCCTGCTTTTGCGCCACTCTTTTTTCGGACTGGCCAATAAGATTGGCCTCGATAGTGCTAGCACTCACGGGTTTACCAGTCTCATCTCTCAACACGACACTTATGGGAATCAATGCTGAGCCTTTCATTCCCTTCAGATCAGGTCCAAGAAAAGAGATTGTTCGAACTCCCTTGGCCTCTTCGGGCAAGGTCACTATAAAAATTCGTCCCAAATCCCCGGAGACTCCTTTAACAGCTGCGGAATTGGTATAAAAATTATCCGTGTATGAACCACTGACGAGACCCTCTTTCTCACTCCACTTTAGTGAAAACTCAATATTGTTTTTGGTTGAAACGTTAATTCCCAAAGAACCCTTCAGTTCATACTGTCCATTCTGAGCTTTTGCATTCATCACAAATAGAAACGACAAGATGAAAAATATTTTCATGTGCATCCTTATAGGTAAAGGGCCCAGAGAAGCTCCTCACCATATAAGGGTTTTGACCTTAAAGACATTCACGATGCAAAAATGGAACGCGTCAGATGCGAGTAAGAAAGCCCTTCATCTTTTGGGAGACTAAATTTGAATAGCTTAACTCGTCGCGGATAATATTTAGGCTATCGCAACTTAAACCTGGATCCTTATTTAATTTAAGGCGTAGACCCTCAACATAAGTTCTCGATTCCTGCATAAGAACTTTTATGTCGTTGTGCAATTCTTTATTTACCACATTGTTTATACTTAATTCATCAAGAACGCTCAAGGCCACAAGTCTATTAAGTAATGGAAACTCACCCTCAGAAAAATAGCGGACATAATCCAAAGCGACTTTCTTTCCTTCAAGCTTCAAATCAATCGGCCAAGGATACTTATTAAGTGCAATGGCAAGTGACTGGAAATAATTCAACTCGGAAAACATGACAGAACATTTTCCAAAGGCTTTGTACTTATCGTCGAATTCCTTTATGGTTTTTTCATCACACTGCTTGAGAATGTTTTGAACTAAGACGGATTTGGGTTTAACCAGACTCCGATTGATGTCGAACCCTGCCAAAACCCCACGGGCCATTTTTATATCTTTAATAAATTCAATCTCGCCATTCTTCGACCCCTTAACCTCAGAGTAGGCGCGGTCTAAAACATTTTTTTGATATTCTTGGCACTGCTGAATATCCTTGTCCGAAACCACTACAGGTTCGATTTTGGGCTCAGGTTTTTTGGTCATTTGTGCACAAGAAACGGTAAAGGCTAAAGCCAAAAGAAGTGAAATTTTCATCAAGTCTCCGAAATAGATTTATTCCGATAATTCTATTGTTAATTTCGATAATTTGCCACAACATAGACCTATGAGGATTCTGTCATTTCTACTTTTATTCGTGATCTCTAGCTGCACCACAACACCCAAGCCTCAGACGTCTGCCGGACCTGTGATCAGTATCTCCGAAATCAATCCCAACAAATGGACCGCCATAACGAGACAGAATCTGGAGCAACTGTTTCAGGTTTATCACTTGAAGCCATTTCTCTTTACCTATGATCTGCAAATTCAGTCCCAGGTCATTCCCCACTCTCATCCGGTTTTGACCCTGAATACTCGTTTCGCAGAACAACCTAACAAACTACTTTCAGCATTTATTCACGAGCAACTACACTGGTGGGCCGCAAGTAAAAGTGAATCGGTGGATAAAGCGGTGCTGGAGATAAAAGTTTTAATTCCTCAGTTCCCTAAAGACGGTCTTCATCTCATTATTTGTTTTTTAGAGTATAAATCGATGATTCATTTCGTAGGTAAAAAAGAAGCAAATAGAATACTCAAAGATTTCATTCACAAAGATAAGATTTATCCCCAGTTTTATACTCAAATCTATCTGAAATATAAACCGATTGATACTGTCATCAACAAGTACGCTCTATCCCCGATCTAAAACCCAACAAAGAACCCATCACTTTCATTTGCCAGAGCACTTAAAAATTTATAACGATCACTTGTTTTGTCTTTTGTCATCTGAGAGCCCACACCAATACAATTGATTTGAACCTTATTCCCATTTTCTTCTCTGACGGCTCTCAGAATATCGTACACATCATCTTTTTTATTTGAATTATGAAATGTCGGTGCACCATCAGTTAGTAAAACAATATCTGTTAGATGAGTATAGTTTTTCAAGGCAAACAACAATACATCACGGGTAGGTGTTCCGCCAAAGGGTCTCAACATGTAAATAAAATCAAAAATATCCATCTGGTTAATAGCGGTATTTTCTTTTGGTACTCCCCAAAGAGTTTTAAAAGGGGCGCGATCTGAATAAGGATAATGGACAACTTCGAGTTTATATTCGGGTGACAGCGAAGTGATGAGCATTTTCATTCCCGCCTTCACCTGCCCCATGCGATCTTCTTCAATCATGGAATAAGAAGTGTCGATGATAAATAAAATTTCCTTGCCCTTGAACTTGAAACCGATATCCAGGTTCTTGCCTCCAGCAACTCCATCCGGCTTAGATGAGTCAACCAGTGCGAGTTTGGCCGTGACTTCCGCCAACTCAGCTTTTATTTTGGCGAGCTCTTTCTCTGATTTCTTTAAGTTCTGCTCGAGAACTTCTTTGACGACATCATTTTTTGTTTCAACAGGCTTATTTTTGGGAATCGCCACATACAAAATAATAACCGCACCCAGAGCACCACTCAGGAGATCCAGAAATGAAATCGAGAATAATTCTATGGGCCGGCGTTTTCTCATTCTGTTTCAATCTTATTAATTAAATTATCAATAACAAATTCTTTGAGATCGGAATGAAACCGATCTGTTTCTTCCTGCAACTGGTGAACGAACCACATGATAATGATAGAAAGAACGAGTGCGACTAACGTTGTATCAAAGGCCACACCAAGAAGCATGGTGATCTTTTCCATGTCGCCAGTGTTGGCAACAATCAGCGCCTGAGAAATACCAATGACTGTCCCAACAAATCCGATGGAAGGGATAACCCAAGTGAGGTAACGAATGACGGATTGATCGCCTTCTGACTTTTCTTGAGAGACCTCAATCTGAATACTCACAATGTCGATCAGCTCTGAAAGGGAGCCTGAAGTTCTAAACTTGGTGCAAGCCTTCTTCAAGAGATCACTGAGAATGTATTTTTCTTTGCGCTCGAACTCTATCAATTTAAATTTGAGATTATTAATGTCCTGAGGCATGAAGACGTGTTTGTCATTGGTGGGAATCAGGTTCATTTTAAACGCTTTGCGTTCTCGGGCAATAACTCGCAGCTTCTCTTTGACCTCAAACCACGCCCAAAAGAACGCCAGGTAGGTTAAACCCTGTACGTATCCTCCATTTATGACGTCCCCTCCCATCAGAAGCAGAAAGCGATAGAGGCCAGGCGAATTTTCTTTAGTTATGAGACCTAGCATCAGCATGCAAATGGCCATAATTAAAAGCGCAATACCTGACGAAAGAGTTAGGTTTCTAAGGTTTTTCATCTGACTATATCCATGTTATTAATGCTATGAAATCCTATCGGCATCTCTTGAGGGGACATTATGAAGAAAGTGGAAATCCACCCAGAAGCGGTTGAACGCGTTAAAAAATTCACGGTAACAGACAATAATCTTGGTTTTGGGAAGTATGTGGCCCCAATCATGATCCAAGCAATATACGATAATGGTCAGTGGCAGCGCTTTGATCTGCTTCCCTATGGCCCGATCCAGCTAGATCCTTGCACAAAAGTACTCCACTATGGGCAGGAAATTTTCGAAGGCATGAAAGCTTTTCGTCAACCAGATGATCAAATCAAAATGTTTCGTCCGGAACAAAACGCGCGCCGTTTTAATCAATCGGCCAGACGTATGTCTATGCCGGAAATTCCTGAGGATCAGTTCCTCAACGCCTGTGATGTGATTAGTGCTTATTGCAAAAATATTGTTCCAAGACGCCTGGGTGAATCACTTTACCTGCGCCCTTTTATGATTGCGACAGAAGTTGGATTAGGAATTAAACCCT
>JAIFLR010000002.1 GCA_020048985.1 Halobacteriovorax sp.
GCCATTCGTGCAGGTCGGAACTTACCCGACTAGGAATTTCGCTACCTTAGGACCGTTATAGTTACGGCCGCCGTTTACTGGGGCTTCAATTTAAAGCTTCGCCTTGCGGCTAACCTCACCTCTTAACCTTCCAGCACCGGGCAGGCGTCAGCCCATATACTTCCACTTGCGTGTTTGCATAGACCTGTGTTTTTGGTAAACAGTCGCTACCCCCATTTCACTGCGACCCTCATACGCTACGTCAGCAAGTGACTTCACGTTCAAGGGCGAACTTTCTCCCGAAGTTACAGTTCTAATTTGCAGAGTTCCTTAACTAGAGTTCATCCACGCACCTTAGGCTTCTCGCCTCATACACCTGTGTCGGTTTACGGTACGGATTAATACATATCTCCCTACGAAGCTTTTCTTGGAAGCTGAGGGTCACACACTTCGGCTTACGCCTCGGCATCAGTTCTCAGTGTTAATGGACCAGCGGATTTGCCTACCGATCCCACCTACGACCTTACACCAGAACAACCAGTCTCTGGATGTGCTACCTTTCTCCGTCACTCCTTCAGTCAAACGATACATACCAAGTTCAGGAATATTAACCTGATGTCCATCGACTACGCCTTTCGGCCTCGCCTTAGGATCCGACTTACCCTGGGAGGATTCACCTGGCCCAGGAACCCTTGTATTTACGGTGGGAGAGATTCTCGCTCTCCTTATCGCTACTCATTACAGCATCAGCTCTTGTGGGACCTCCAGCGCTCCTTACGGTACGCCTTCATCAGCAAACACAATGCTCTCCTACCACTTTAATTAAAAAGTTCGTAGCTTCGGTATGACACTTGAGCCCCGTTACATTTTCCGCGCAGAACCACTAGTCCAGTGAGCTATTACGCTTTCTTTAAAGGATGGCTGCTTCTAAGCCAACCTCCTGGATGTCACAGTAGTTCCACAACGTTCTCCACTTAGTGTCAATTTTGGGACCTTAGCTGACGATCTGGGCTCTTTCCCTTTTGACCACGGACCTTAGCATCCATAGTCTCACTGCATAGCTGTACTTATCGGTATTCAGAGTTTGATATTGTTTGGTAGCACGGTAATGCCCCTAGCAAAGTCAGTGCTGTACCCCCGATAGTAATCGCTAAACGCTGCACCTAAATGCATTTCGGAGAGAACCAGCTATCACGGAATTTGATTGGCCTTTCACCCCTATCCACAAGTCATCACAGACGTTTTCAACCGTCACGTGTTCGGTCCTCCACGAAGTTTTACCCTCGCTTCAACCTGCTCATGGATAGCTCATCCCGTTTCGGGTCTACAGCATGCGACTAACGCCCTATTCAGACTCGGTTTCCCTACGGCTACACCTGCAACGGCTTAACCTCGCCACATACCATAACTCGCTGTATCATAATGCAAAAGGTACGCCATCAGGCTTTACAATAGCCCTCTGACTGTCTGTAAGCATGCGGTTTCAAGTTCTATTTCACTCCCCTCATCGGGGTTCTTTTCACCTTTCCCTCACGGTACTAGTCCACTATCGGTCAGTAAGGAGTATTTAGCCTTGGAGGGTGGTCCCCCCAGATTCAAACAGGATTTCTCGTGTCCCGTTCTACTCAGGATACTCGCCCAGTTTGTTCGTTTTCGGATACGAGACTTTCACTCTCTATGGTCTGCCTTCCCAAACAGTTCTCCTAACAAACTCCCCTTGATGCAAGTCCTACAACCCCAAAGTGCACGCACTTTGGTTTGGGCTCCTCTGCGTTCGCTCGCCGCTACTAGCAGAATCTCAATTGATTTATTTTCCAGCAGGTACTTAGATGTTTCAGTTCCCTACGTTGGCTCCTCATCTACTACTTTACTCATAGAAGGGTCGTCATCACTTTCGTGAAGCGGGGTTGCCCCATTCAGAAATCTCCGGGTCGAAGGTTGATTATCACCTCACCGAAGCTTATCGCAGATTAACCGCGTCTTTCATCGCCTCTTACTGCCAAGGTATCCACCGCATGCCCTTAATAGCTTTATCTTAGTTTCTTATCTTGGTTTCTTATTTAAAAAATTACTACATGGTTCTCGTCTACTTGCTTATCCTGTTATGTGATTGTCAAAGAACGACAGTTGAAATTTAAAATGGTGGGACTGGCAAGACTCGAACTTGCGACCCCGTCCTTATCAGGGACGTACTCTAACCACCTGAGCTACAATCCCATTTTAAATTAGGATTTATAGGAGACTGATGAAGTACCCATAAATTTTTCAACTTGTTATTGATGAGATGATGATGAAAGTATCAAATGACTAATCGATTGACCCATAAGGTTTTCCTTTAAAAAGGAGGTGATCCAGCCGCAGGTTCCCCTACGGCTACCTTGTTACGACTTCACCCCAGTCATCGCTCCCACTGTAGACGCTCTCCTCCTTGCGGTTAGAGTCACGTCTTAAAATGAAAACAACTCCCATGGTGTGACGGGCGGTGTGTACAAGGCCCGGGAACGTATTCACCGGAGCGTGCTGATCTCCGATTACTAGCGATTCCAACTTCATGGAGTCGAGTTGCAGACTCCAATCCGGACTGAGACGCGCTTTTTGAGATTTGCTCCCCCTTGCGAGTTCGCTTCCCTCTGTACGCGCCATTGTATTACGTGTGTAGCCCTAGACATAAGGGCCATGAGGACTTGACGTCATCCCCACCTTCCTCCTGGTTAACCCAGGCAGTCTCGTCAGAGTGCCCAACTTAATGCTGGCAACAGACGATAGGGGTTGCGCTCGTTGCGAGACTTAACCCAACATTTCACAACACGAGCTGACGACAGCCATGCAGCACCTCTCACTCAATTTCCTTGCGGACACTCCAGCCATTACGCCGGATTCTGAGGAGTTCAAGCCTAGGTAAGGTTCTGCGCGTTGCTTCGAATTAAACCACATAATCCACCGCTTGTGCGGGCCCCCGTCAATTTGTTTGAGTTTTAGTCTTGCGACCGTACTCCCCAGGCGGAATACTTAATGCGTTAGCTGCGTCACTGAGGGAGTCAATACCCCCAATAACTAGTATTCATCGTTTACGGCGTGGACTACCAGGGTATCTAATCCTGTTTGCTCCCCACGCTTTCGCGCCTCAGCGTCAGTAGTCGTCCAGGTAGGCGCCTTCGCCCCCGGTGTTCCTTCACATCTCTACGGATTTTACCCCTACACGTGAAATTCCCCTACCCCCTCCGACACTCTAGACTAGCAGTTTCAGACGCAGTTTCGAAGTTGAGCTTCGAGATTTCACATCTGACTTGCTGACCCGCCTGCGCGCGCTTTACGCCCAATGATTCCGAACAACGCTTGGACCCTTCGTATTACCGCGGCTGCTGGCACGAAGTTAGCCGGTCCTTATTCTTTAGGTACCATCACTTCTAATGGATATTAGCCACTAGATCATTTTTCCCTAGCAAAAGAGTTTTACAATCCGAAGACCTTCCTCACTCACGCGGCGTTGCTGCGTCAGGGTTTCCCCCATTGCGCAATATTCCCTACTGCTGCCTCCCGTAGGAGTCTGGACCGTGTCTCAGTTCCAGTGTGTCCGATCATCCTCTCAGACCGGATACCTATCGTTGCCTTGGTAGGCTCTTACCCCACCAACTAGCTAATAGGCCGCGGGCTCTTCTTTTAGCGATAGCTTATAAATAGAGGCCATCTTTGTAATTACTTACATATGCGGCATTAGCACAGGTTTCCCTGTGTTATTCCCCACTAAAAGGCAGATTACCCACGTGTTACTCACCCGTGCGCCACTTTACTCATACCGAAGTACTTTCACGTTCGACTTGCATGTATTAGGCACGCCGCCAGCGTTCGTTCTGAGCCACAATCAAACTCTCCAAGTATATATTTAAAAATAAAACTTAAAGTTTATTCGAAATAGCTCTAAATATTTTCCGAAGAAAATTATTTGAATTTAATCACAATATCTTTCGATACCGTCTGCCAAAACCCGAAGGTTTGTGATCTTACGGCAGACTAGGCAATTAGCCATTGATACTTTCTCATCTCATCTTGAAACCCGAAGGTCTCAAAACTTTTATAATATATTCGAATTTCAAAGAGCGAACTTCACTACCTGAGTGTTATCTCAGTGTTAATTTTACTTGAACAGTCGCGAAGTGTTTTGGGATAATAAGTATCCACTGTAACTTCGTCAAGGGATTTAAGATTATTATTTAAAAAATATTTTTTCTCAAATCCCCAGACTAAACAACGTCTTTTTAAGACCTTAGTGGGAATCCAGCTTTATCAAGAGCTTGAACGATTTTGTGCTCTAAGTCTTTGATGGTTTCCGCCGACAAAGTTTTTTCAGAATCCTCGAAAACTGTACGAATTGAGACGGCTTTTTGAGTCTCATTCATGATGAAAACATCAACAATCGCTTTGGATTTGATTTCTTTTTGCTTCAAAGAGTTCAAAGCAGTAATTACGCCCGCAGCAGGAGCATCTTTACTCATCACAACTGTGAAATCACACGATGAAGATGGAAATTTTGATATCGGTGAATACTTTGTTTTATCTTTCACTTCTCTAGCTTCAATATCAGTCAGATCAATCACTGCCAGAGAGAGAAAACCCTTCATTTTGAAATTCTTAAGGACAAGTGGGTGCACAGTTGTGAGTGCTCCACAATATTTACCCATGACCTGTACGTTTAAGAACTCATCAGGATGAACTCCGGCCCACTGAGAGGGAACTACTGGGTTCGGGAATTTTTCATTCTTAGGCCCGAGATTTACGGACACATTGAGAGCAGAAAAAAGTTTTTCAATCGTGTTCACGAGTTCAAGAAAGCGCGTTTGATCCTTTGAGAACAAACCAATCACTAACTGGCTTCTTTCTTTTTCATAATCAAGATAACTGCGGCCCAGTTCAAAGAAAGAAAAAGCATCATAGTGTTTCTGATTCTGAGAAACCATTTCTAAAACCGACGGAATAATAGAAGGTCTCATTCTATCCTGTTCAACAGACAAAGAGTTCACCAAGACGAGGTGTTCATTCATGACAGGCCACATGGCCTTCGTAAGTAGGTCAGCACCAGTCAGCGGATAAGTCATAATCTGTAGGGATTTCCCCTGGAGAACCATGAAATCCTGAATCTTTCGGTGAAACTGCTTAACCGCTGAAAGACGAACTGGTTTTACAGCAAGCATAGGTGAAACTGGTGTGATGTTATCATAACCAATCATCCTTCCAATTTCTTCAATCAGGTCTGCTTTGCAGCTAATATCTTTGGTTGTTCTGTAAGTAGGAACAGTGACTTCAAAAACGGAATTATTATCATTCACCTTAAAATCAAGACGACTAAAGATGTCTATAATTTGCTCTTTGGGAATCTCCATTCCGAGTGAACTGACGATTTCTTTATGAGAAATATTAAGAGTTATGGCCTTAGAGAGTTTATCCTCGCGAACAAATTTGACCGGTCCACCCACACTTGTGGTTCCAGGACAAAGCTCTGAAATGAGATCCACAATTCTCAAAAGTGTTCGGTAACAGAGGTTACTATCAAGTGTTTTTTCGTAGCGCTGAGAGGAATCAGTTCTTAGACCCAACCGCACTGAAGTTTTTCGCACTTCGTGCGCTTCCCAGTTGGCGACTTCTAAAAAAAGTTTCGTTGAATCTGGAGTCACTCCACTTTCAAGTCCACCCATAAGTCCGGCCAGGACCAAAGGTTTTTCAGTATCAAAAATAACCGTATCGGAAGGATTCAGGTCCCGCATTTGAAGATCGAGTGTCTGAAATTTAAGATCTTTTTCAGCATGACGGACACTGATTTTTTCGCCGGCGATTTTCGTCCGATCAAAAATATGATTTGGGATTCCAAGCTCTACCATGACGTAATTGCTAATATCCACAATCAAATTGATAGGACGAAGGCCTACAGATTCGAGACGAGTTTTGATGAGAGTCGGAGTCTCCCCCATTTTAGGAATATCTAAAGAAAGACCATAATAGGCCAAACATGATGAGTCTTGAGAAATATCGAGCGTGACAGGGGGCAAGGCCTTATTAAATTGGCCCTCAATTTTCTTTTCCCACTCCTGGTTAAAACGATTTTTGAGTGGTTTTTTATGATTGGCGGCAAACTCCCGCGCCAGACCTAGGTAGCCCCATAAATCCGGTCTGTGAGTCAGAGATTTATTATCCACATCAAAAATAATATCGGATTCAAGTTTGAGGTATTCGGGAAGCGGAGTTCCAGGCTTGACGTCAGAGCCCAGTTCCATCAAACCGCCTTTGCCTTCACCCAATCCAAGCTCTGTTTCTGAGCACAGCATTCCATCGGATAAGATCCCTCTGATCTTCTTAGGTTCAAGGGTCATTCCGTTAGGCAGAGTTGTTCCAATCGCAGCGTAAGGAACCTTGAGGCCCACACGCACGTTTGGAGCGCCACAGACAACCTCTTTCAAATTGCCGCCGCCGTAATCAAAAGTCACAAGGTTTAACTTGTCAGCTTCCGGGTGGGGTTTGAGAGATTTAATCTCAACACAGAGAATAGATTTGAGGCTATCCCCTTTGACGATCACGTCTTCCACTTCGGCCGTGGCCAGAGTGAAAAGTGAGCCCAACTCCTTAGGGGAAAGCTCAGGAAGATCAACGAAGTCTTTAATCCAGTTCAAAGAAATAAGCATATGGTGTCCTAAAAAGTTTTAAATTGAGAATTGAAACGTAAATCTCCAGAATGAAGATGACGGATATCGTCGATGCCGTATCTCATCATCACCAGACGATCGAGGCCCAGACCAAAGGCGAATCCGTTATTTTTTTCCGGATCAATGCCGCCGGCCTTAAGAACGTTTGGATGAACCATCCCGCACGGAAGGAGTTCCACCCAGCCAACATGTTTACAGACTGAACAGCCTTTTCCGCCACAGATAAGACATTTGATATCAAGCTCAAAACCAGGTTCTACGAAAGGGAAAAATCCAGGTCGCAAACGCACTTCCACTTCTTTTTTAAAGATTTCAGTCAAAAGTGTTTTCATGAAATAAATCAAGTTACCAACAGAAACATTTTCCCCCACCATCATACCTTCTAGCTGGTGAAAAACCATTTCATGAGACGCATCAGTTCGCTCACAGCGAAAGACTTTTCCCGGGCCCACGAAACGAAATGGCGGCTTGCGCTCTTTCATTCCACGCACCTGAATGGTCGATGTATGGGTTCTGAGCAAGTGTTTTTTATCGGCAAACCAGAACGTATCCTGCATATCACGCGCAGGGTGAGTGGCAGGAATATTCAGGGCCTCAAAGTTGTGGAATTCATCTTCAATGTGCGGCCCGTCCAGGACTTCAAACCCCATGGAAATGAAAATGTCCTCAATCTCCTGCTGAATAATAGTCACAGGATGAAGACCAGCGGCCTGAAGCCCCTTATCAAGGACCGTGTCAGTTAATGAAAAATCAACTTTGTTTTTTAAAAGGGACTGATTGATTTCTTCAGTTTCAAGTTCCAACATTTTGGCAGAAACCAAGGCTTCAATGGTATTCTTGAGTTCATTGGCCTTAGAGCCGAGAGTTCTTTTTTCTTCAGGGGTGGCATCCTTGATGTTTTTCATCACATCTGCCAGTGGTCCTTGTTTACCAATGTATTTAGACTTCAAATTCAAAAGATCCGCGATCTTTTGAATAGAATTCAGTTCTGTTTTAAAATTATCGAGAAGACTCTCGAGTACTTGCATGGGATTCCTTTTGGTTATACGCCGAAAAGGGTATCAGGGGCCTTATCAATTGAAAAGATTGAGGTTTAAGTAGTTGTGATTTTGCTGCTCATCAGCAAGAAAGTGCGGCACCAACTCAGGAATTCTATTTTCTCCTGATCTTTAAAATCAGGATAAGTCCAAGGCAGGGCCTGAAACTGACCTTCCTGACATTGATAAGTCAGGTCGGCAAAAATATTCTGACCCAAAAAAATTCGGTGGGAATAATTCTTAGTCGTCGCAAGGATGAAATTTTCCGCACTCAAAAACCCTACGTCGACATTGACCATCCGTTTGCCCTCTTGGGCCCACTCTGCCTCCCACTCCAAACTTAGAAGCTTAGTCGTGAGCAAGAATTCGCGAGGGAACGCACCTGAGGAAACAAAGAAGATTCTCTTGAGAAGGTTTTCCTCACCCATCTCTTTGGAGTAATAAGCGGCCAAGGGATTAAATTTGGGGGTAAAAGAAATCTGCTTACCATAGAGACTTTCTACTTTTTGCAGCAAATATTCTTGTGTGAAAAGATCAGAGCGGTAGAGAAGCCCAAAAAAAAGCAGCCCTTGGGAGGGCGTTTCAAGTTTGAGCATTATTTAATTAGTTTGCGCAAGTTCTGAAAGTACTCACTCAGTTCTTCTTTTGAACAAAGTGCAGTCCCTCGTTTTTTAACCACGACTCCAGCAGCACAGTTACCAACCCAGGCGGCTTCTTCAAGAGTCGCGCCACTCAGAAGTGAAGCCGTAATGGCCGCAATCACTGTATCACCCGCGCCGGAAACATCGAAGACTTCGCTGGCGGCAGTCGGAATAATTTGAAGCTTACCATCGCCTTTAGTATCAAGCATCGCCATCCCGTCTGGGCCAAGCGTGATCACAACTTTTTCGAACTGAAGTTTATCCACAAGAATCTTGGCAATAGTCTCTAGGTTTCTTTCTTTAAAATATCCCAGAGCTTCAACAATAATGTGGGATTCAAGTCTGTTCGGCTTGAATAGAGTTGCCCCTCTGTACCACGACGGTGGACTCGACCGGGACGGATCCACGGCGATCATGAGATTTTTTTCTTTATAGATGGAAATGATTCGCTGACAAAGCTCTTCACTAAAAAGCCCTTTGCCGTAATCTTCTATGATCACACCAGAATGGGTCTGTGAAAATTCTTGAATTCGAGCCGTTACCCGCTTTAGGGTTTCGTCATCTACCTGGTCTTTAGTTTCATAATCAACGCGGCAAATTTGCTGGGTCGATGTGGTAACTCTTTCTTTAAATGTCGTCATGCGGTTTTTATCACGCACGAGTCCCCAGGTATTAAGTCCCCTCTCTTCCAAAAGGTCTTCCACCAAACCTGCGCGGGAGTCCTCACCAATGACTCCACAAAGAGTTGAGGCAACCATTAGGCTCTTTAAGTTATCGCTGACGTTGGCAGCAAGTCCTAGCTTGTTCCACTCTTTACTCACTTCAAGTACAGGAACCGGAGCTTCGGGAGAAATTCTTCTGACTTCTCCATAAGTATTCTTATCAATACCAAGATCCCCCACTACAAGAATTGGGCCCAGTTTTGAAAACGATTCAATAATTGATTGGAATTTATCCTGAGTAAGAATCATAAACTACCTTTTCGTTCATTCCATAAATTAACAATAAACTGAACCATCTCTGGGATGGTTTTTCCGGTGGAATCCAGCTCGAGACCATCGACGGCCCTTTTAAGAGGGGCGCTTTCTCTAGTCATGTCTTCATGATCTCTTTCTTTAATATCTTTCAAAATAGACTGAAAATCATGCTCTGTTTGACCGCGGGCCTTTAGTTCTTCGAATCGTCTAAGGGCACGCTCTTCTGCCGAAGCAGTCAAAAACACCTTCACCACTGCGTTGGGAAAAATAACTGTTCCAATATCACGGCCATCCAAAATTGCCGGACGGTCTTCCACAATACTTCTTTGCCAGTGGGCAAGGAAATCACGGATCACTTTATGTTTTGAAATTTGTGAAGCAAGTCTAGAGACGTGGTGCTCTCGTATGACATCTGTCAGATTAAGGTTATCCAACTGAACCAAGACGCCAGGCTGAGGCGCAAATTGAAAACGGTGGTGATGAAAAAAATCCTGGATTTTTTGCTCATCCGCTGGATCAAGCTTACTTTTTGTAAATTCAATACCTGTATGCTGAAGGGCATAAGCCACGGCCCGAAACATGGCGCCGGTGTCGATGTAGATTAAATTGAGTTCTTGGGCAACCAATTTTGCGACAGTTGACTTGCCGCTCCCTGATGGTCCATCTAATGCAATAACTTGGTCTTTTTTCATACGATCAGATGATAGAGACTCTCGGCTAGTTCGGCAATCAGAACTCTTTTAAAAAGCTAAATTCGGAACTCAAAGCAAGACGGTTAAAGAGCTCTGGGTGGCAGGTTTTAAGCAGAACAGGGTTAATCATTGAATAAAGTTCTCTAGAAGGCTCCGTGAGGTGAACGCCACTCGACCATGTTGGGTAAGATCCAGGGGCCATCGCCATCGCTTGATCTTCCATCATGAGTGAAAATGCCAGGAGCTCCTTAATGCTAGATCCCTTCATTTCATCTTTCATTTGCTGGAATAATAATTTTTCTCGTTCAGGATCAAAGTGTGAATACCGGCCAGAGGTATTTTTTAATTCCTGAATTTTCAAACTAAGAGATCTTCTTTCTGAAAGCATCAAAAAGAACTCTGAGTTTAACTGAAGTATCGCTTCTCTATACTGAGCGAGATTAGATTCTCGGGATGAAAGTGACATTGGTAGTTTGGCTCAGTGTTTTAGTAATATGGTAGTAGTTCTTTAAAACTTTATTTAAGTAATGATTGTTTTCCCCAACAGGAAGGTTGTTTTTCAACTGACCTTTGGTCCAATAAGGGCCCATGTTATAAGCGACTGTAGCGTAATAGTGGTTCTCGTTGAACGCCACCAGCAAGTTTTTTAAATAAAAAATACCGACCTCAAGATTTCTGAGCTTCCCTACCAACTTGGAGTACCCCATATCGTTGTAGGCATGGCCGTATTGATAGCGAAGATATTCTTCGCCGCGGTCAGACTCAATCTTAATGTTATTGGTCCTCATATAAGAGAGGGTTTCCATATAGGTCGCTGGCATCAATTGCATTAAACCGCGGGCTCCTTTTTTTGAAGTAACCTCTTGCTTGAAATGACTCTCAGTCCACATCACAGAAAGTACCCAAAATGGGTCTAATTGATGTTTTTCACAAAGAATAAGAACCGGTCGAATGACTCGTTTTACTTTTTTCTGAATTTTGGGTGGAAACAGGCCAACAATCTGGGCCTCAGCTTCGTCGTAGCTATTATTAGCGAAAAAACTGATGTCCCCGATAAAAAAGCCCAGTGAGTCACTTTTGAAACGGTAAGTCTTTTGACGCTTGAATCCAAAATTAAAAGTCTGGGGATAAAGGGCGTGCAAAGCGAATGAACCGAAAAGCACGAGTGAAAACAGAGGAATTTTGTAAGTGGAGAAGAAAGAGCTGAAGAAAGATTTCTTCGACTTTTCCTCCGCCGAGATTTCAAGTGCATTTACTGCACTAGTCTCTCCGGTCGTTTGTTCCATACTCCCTCTCTTGTATCTTGCTCGGTCTTAAAAAGCAAATTTCCTTGACCAAGCTAAGCTAAACCATTGAAGATAAATACCTACATAACGTACCACATTCAGCCCTCCCACCAAATTTCGAGGTTTTATGTCTGAAAACAAATTACATCTAGAGAAGTCTCTTTACCTTAAGCAACATGCTGAAAATCCGATCCATTGGTATGCCTACGGTGACGAACCCCTTAGAAAAGCTAAAGAACTAAACAAGCTCATATTCTTGTCAATCGGCTACTCTTCTTGTCACTGGTGCCATGTCATGGCCCACGAGTCTTTCGAAGATACGGCCACGGCAAATTTCCTTAACGAGCACTTTATTTCAATCAAAGTCGACCGCGAAGAATATCCAGATCTCGATAACTATTACCAAAACGTCTGTTCTCTGATGACAGGTCGTGGTGGCTGGCCCCTCACCATATTTCTCACTCCCGGTGGAAAGCCATTCATTGCTGGAACCTATTTTCCGAAAGTGGGTAAACAAGGCATGCCGAGCTTCATGGATATGCTCAAACATATAAACCAACTCCATACCTCTGGAGACAAAACTATATACGAAAATGCTGACAAGATTGTGGAAGAACTAAAAAAACCACAAACTGTGGAAAAGAAAGTTGAATACAAAGGTCACTTTCCTGCGCCTTCGGCAATAATGAATGCTCTTACAAATTATGCTGATGCCACAAATGGTGGTTATGGAAAAGCACCCAAGTTCCCTCACTTCCCATTTTATGAATGGACGTGTGAGCAAATCCTCGAGGGAATGATCCCTAAAGAGCAAGGTCAACATGTGGTTGAGACTCTGGAGAAAATGCTGATGGGTGGCCTCTATGATCATGCCAAAGGCGGAATTCACAGATACTCAGTAGATGATAAGTTCATCGTGCCCCATTTCGAAAAAATGCTTTATGATCAGGCAGGTCTATTAAAGGTTCTCTCAAAACTTTCCCAGTTCTACCCTTCTCCTATTGTTTTTGACGGCATACTCCAGACACTCGACTATCTCCAGACAGAGATGGTTTCTGATGATGGATATTTTTTCAGTGCTCAAGATGCGGACTCTGAAGGACAAGAAGGACTTTATTTTACATTCACCAAAGAAGAGTTCGAAGAAAGTTTCCAGGATGCTCCGGTCGAGCAACAGGCCAAGCTTGATCAATTCCTCAAATATTTCAATATCACTCAGGAAGGAAATTTTGATCACCATCTCAATGTTCTTTCCTTAAATCCTGCCTTTAAAGGTGAATACTACACGCAAGATGGATGGCAGGAAATTCGGGACATCAGAAGACGCCTTCTTGAGCAGCGTAAGATGAGAGTTCCTCCTGCAACTGACAGAAAAGGAATTGCTGGTTGGAACTACATGCTCCTTTCCGCACTTGCCGATGTTGTTCAGTATTGCCCAGTTGATGTAATTCAAAGTCAGGCACTAACTCTCATTCAGCAAACAGTTGAAGGTTGCTTAAAACAATTCATTGTGGTGGACAAAGCAACTGGCAAGCACATCATTCGCCACGCCAACACTCTTGAATCTCAGGCGCTCTATCTTGAAGACTACGTAAGTTTCTCTGACGCTCAAATAAGACTTTATGAAATTTCAGGTAACGAGACATTTAAAAAGAATGCTCTTGAGACGGTAGATTTTATTTTAGGAAACTTCTTAAAAGACGGACAGCTCTACCTGACATCAATTGCAGCTGCCACTCCAGGATTTGACAACCTTGTGGCCCCTACTTTTGATCAGTCTTATCGTTCATCCGTGATGACTTTTGTTCATCTTTTACACCGCCTGAGTGTGATTGATTCCAAGTATTCACCGGAAGAAATATTCGGCAACCATTACTCAGAATTTGCTCAGTTCGCTCTGACGAATCCGCTGGGTCACGGAGAAGGCTTAAGGGCCCTCACATACCCTAAAGATATTTTCCGCCGGGTTGAAGTACCTCATGCGTGGCTTGAAAAAGTAGAGTTTCTTGAAATGAGAAACCATTTCTTTTCGCGCTTTGTGATCACGTACCAGAATACCGATACCGAGAGCTATCAAATCTGTACCAAGAATTCATGCGAAGTTCAGGATAAAGGTTTGTCAAAATTCAGAGAACTTTTCAAAATGCAGGAACCAAGCGATGGCTAAAAAACTTAAGATCCTTGATCTCACTCATAGACTACCAGGGCCGCTTGCAGGAAAAATTTTAAGTGACTTTGGTTATGACGTTTTCAAAATCGAAGATGAGAAACATAAAGATCCCTTTTTAGCAGGATCTTTTTCAGATTTTGACGACAGTTTTGAAGATTGGTACCGGGAACTCAATCAGAACAAAAAGATTTTAAGATTTGATTTCAAATCCCCTGATATCAAATCCATCATCGCAGGCCTTTTAAAAGATGCTGACGGAGTACTCTTATCCTTGTCCCCAAAACTTAAAGAGACTCTGGGCCTGGATGATGCGACTCTGGCCGCTTTGAATCGCCCGATTGCCATCGTGGAACTCGAAGCCTCTAAAGATCATAAAAAGGCCATGCATGATTTAAATGCCCTCGCCCTCAGTGGTTTTTTATCACTCCATGTGGCCCACGTGGATGACCAGATTGTAGATCCCCCATTTTTCCCGATTGCTGGAATAGCATTTGGCCAACAAGTCGCGACACAACTTCTCTCCAACCTACTCACTGCCAGAGAAGAAAACCGAGTTGTTAAATCAATTAGTTATCTTTTTGAGACGGCAGAGACCATATTGACCCCTTTCTGGTCTAAAGAACTACAGGCTCAAAAACGGACAAAATTTCTGCATAATGGCGCCTACCCGTGCTACTCTCTCTACCGATTAAAAGATGGAAATTACGTCGCACTTGCAGCGGTAGAAGAAAAATTTTGGACTGACCTTATTGGTCTCTTCAAAATTCCTCTGCCCCTTGAAAACAGATTTGATAAGGATGAAAAAGCCTTCCAAATTGTTGCCAACATATTTGCCAAACTGGACACAAGCGCGATAGAAACTATGACTCGCGACAAAGAACTTTGTTTATCAATAGTTAAGAAGATTAACTGACATCATAAATACTGGAGATCGTATGAAAAGAGTTATCGGGTTCCACTACACCCTCACAGATAAAACAGGAACAGTTTTGGATTCATCAATTGGTGATGAAGCGCTTTACTTTCTTGAAGGCAGTCAGCAAATTATCCCTGGTCTTGAGAGCGTTGTTGCCCTCATGAACGTTGGTGATAAGAAAAAAATTGAAGTTAAAGCTGCTGATGCTTACGGCGACGTTAATGCTGAGCTCGTAGTTAAAGTTAAAAAAACTCAGTTCCCACCAGATGCTCAACTTACTGTTGGTGATCAATTCCAAGTAAATAATGATCAGCACTCACCAGTGTTCACCATCATGTCGATTGAATCTGATGAAGTAACTGTTGATGGTAACCATCCGATGGCCGGCAAAGATCTTTTCTTTGACGTAGAAATCGTTGGTTCACGTCCAGCAACTGCTGAAGAGATGACTCATGGTCACGCTCACGGAGCACACGGACAAGGTCACCACTAAGAAAAAAATAAATTCTAGAAATTTGAAAGGCCCGGAAACGGGCCTTTTTTTATTTAAGCTGCTTTTTTGATGTTCAAATTAACTACAAGATCAACTGATGCCGCTAATCTAATCAAGCGTTCTAGAGATACACTCTGAAGACTACCGTTAATAATACCTGAAACAACAGTCCTCGTGAGACCTGAGAGTTGGGCAAGCTCAGCACTTGAATAGTTTCTTTTTTTAGTTTCTTGAATAATACGTAATTTGAGTTTGGTTTTCATAGCAGAAATACCAATGCGCTCAGGAGAGATTCCAAGGTCTCTAGCAAAATCATCAATGTCCTTGTATCTTTTTGCCTTCATATCGATTTTATCCTTCTTAAAGCTGTTTCGATGTTTTTAACAGGAGTCTTATTAGTTTTCTTTTTAAAGCCATGAACTAAGTAGATGGCATCATTTTTCTTCATAACATAAATGATTCTATATATACCTGACCTATCCTTAAATCGAAGCTCATAGACACCCGGCCCCATACCCAGCATTCTTTTAGAGACAGGCATTGTTAGTTGCATACCTTCACGAAGATCTCTTACTGTGTCAAAAAGATCTTCTTTCACTTCAGAAGGGAAATCATCAATCTCTTTTTTACATTGATCCAAAACTACGACATCCACATCAGTCCTTTCAATTGTCACATTTTTGCGACAAAAAATCAATATATGTGAATTTAGCTACGACAGCCGAAGTAGGACATGAAATCTCTCCATTTTTTCAAGAAGTTGCAAAATTGAAAACGAGAAGGGTTAAAGACTTAAAATTCCGTTTGATTCATTCACCAGCTTATAAGGCTCATCTTTCACCAGCAAAAAGCCATCCAGATCCACATACTCAACCATGCCCCCAAAAAGCATTCCGTAAGAAATACCAATCGAGGTCTCGATCATACAGCCCATCATCGCCGTCATATCATGCCGCTTGGCCTCAAGGATAAAGTCCCGGGCCTTAATGAGAGAGCCCGTTTTCATCAGCTTGATATTAACCGCATGAAACTGGGAGGCAAGGTCCGCGAAATTCCCTACATCTTCAATCGATTCATCAGCGAGAATTTTATACGGCGTGTGTTTTTTAAGTTCTTTATACTCGGCTTGCATAGACGAAGGAAAAGGCTGCTCAATTAATTCAATATTCATACCTTTGAGCGTTTCCTGAAACTTCATGAAAGTATCCAAGTCCTTCCAGCCCTCATTGGCATCAACTCTAAGTTTTACACTGGTATGCTTTTTAATTTCTGAGAGCATGCCAACTGCCGTTTCAGCATCGACCTTAATTTTTAGTGAGGAAAATCTTTTAATGGCCGCCAAATAATCAGCAATTTCATTAATCGGCATAATCGGCATAGAGAAGGATGTCTCAACCGGTACAGGACGCGGAAGTTTAAGAAACTCCCCCAAGTCCTCACCTTCGTGCTTAGCAAAGGCAGACAGAAAAGCCGACTCAAGTCCAAAACGCAAAGAATGAAATAGGTTTGTTTTGTCCAAAGCTATTGTCAGTTCTTTTTCTGATTTGATTTTCTCTATATCAGTTTGTTTGAGCCATTGATCAAACTGCAGCTGGATTTTCTCAGGTGTTTCACCATAACGAATATTAGGAGCGATTTCAGACCGAAAAATGCCTTCTTTGTTTTCAAGATGAACAATGTAATTTTCTTTAAAAGTTGTCTGGTTGCGAGAAAGTTTCCAATTAACCTTAAGATCCAAATGAATCTTTTCCAGCCATAACTTCACAGCTCACCGACTTGGTAGAAAAGCTCTGAGCGCTCATAATCACCTGGGGAATTCCCCCATTCATTATCAGGAATATTTCCTCTGAAATAGGTCATCCAACTATCACGATTTTTTTGAAAGTGCATACGTTTGATCGGAGTATCGATTCCCACAAAGGCCTGAAATAATTTTGAGACTAGCTCTGAGCAATAATATTTCTGCTCACCGGCCTCGTCGAAATTATTCCACCGAAAGTCGTGATCATATTTGCGGCCCAAAAATTCCTGATTAAACAGCTCTAAAAAGGCTGGAGCAGTATTCTGAATGTCTGCGGATAGTTCATCATTTCGAAACCTCAGCACCATCAGTTTCTGGCCAGGTTCAGTCTTAGTATTGAATTCTGCCAAGGCAATTTTTCTAACTGTCCCAAAGGCTTCACCCACTAAAACCTCAGGTTCCACCGCAACTACCACTCCGATGTGGGAATAAATGGTTTCCTCTTCTGCCTCTATTAATGAGCAGGCCCAACACTTCAGGGGTTGCAATAAAACGTCTCCAGGCCGCAAAACGATGGGGTTCTGGGCTTGGGCAACCAGGGAGAAGAGGATGGTGATCAGGGATAGGAGCTTTGTCATTTATGCCAACTTTATAAGTCAACATTCTAGCCCCAGTAGCAAGCTTTCGAAAACTCCTTATTTACCAACCAACTCATTGAAATCATGTGAATTTACCCCACGTCAAACTTCACAAGGCTTAAGCGGCAAAGACTATCCTCTGAGGGAAATTCAAGTCCGCGATTATAATAACTTAATAGATTTTAATTCCTTAGGGGACCTTATGAAGACAGCCATGAAATTTCTCTCGCTCTTACTTTGTTTTGAGCTCGTGATCAGCCCACTTCGGGGATCATTATTTCTCCCGGCCGAAGCCCTCGCCCAAACCTGCCCTGCAGGCCAAGCATGGAATTCAAGTCTAGGCAGATGTAATGTGACTCAGGAAACACTTAATACAAGTAATGCTGTCGATAGTTGCGGAGATAATAAAAAGTGCTTAGAAGATATTGCGAAAGGAAAAGCTGCAGCGACTAGTGAAAATCCTTTTGGTAAACGCGGTGGAACTGTAGGAACTGGTATTGCGAGTGCTGCTGCCATTGGTATTCCTCTTTTAATCGTCACCACAGTGCTAGTCAATAAAGCCAAAGCGAAAAAGGCTGAGGCTTCATTCTCATGTAAACCTCCTTCACTACTGTTGATGTACGCTGCTGCTGCCGCTCTCGCAGTTGGTGAAATTTATGGCTATTTTAATCACAAATCAAAACTCGATGCGATTCAGAAAAAATGGGACGACACCGTTGTTCATAAAGCTGGATCAGGCGTTGATAAAAGAAAAACAGAAGCTACAGAGGCTCAATCTCAAGCCTTTGAGTTTTTGGCTCAGAATGAAGATCAGGTTGCGAAGACGGCTAAGACGAAAAAAGGTTTTTACCTCGCAGCGACTGGTCTGTTTGCGGCTGGTGCCATTGCGGCAACGGTTGAGGCGTTTCAGTTAAAGGCAGCGAAGACAAGAATCAAACTTACAGATCAAGCATCACTCGCTGCTCGTCCAGCAGATATTCAAACGGTCCAGAAGCTTACGTGCTCCACAGACGAAGCTGCCCAAAAAGCCGACGAAGCCGAGACTACACGTAAGGAAGGGGAAGCAAAAAAATTAGAGGAACAAGAAAAAATTAAAGCTGATGAAAAAAAACTGGATGAACTCAAAGCTGAAAAAAAAGGGTTAGAAGACAAGAAATGCGCAGCCGATCCAGCTTGCGCGACAAAAAAACTTGAAAGCGAGGCATCAACAAGAGATGCTGAAATCAAGAGGCTCGAAGCCGAAAAAGCTGGTCGCGAGAAGAAATTTGAGAAGCCAAATGTTCCTACAGAAGACGAGCCGGTGTGTACGCCAACAATGCAAATGGAAAATCTATGTTTCTCCGCACCTAAACCCAAAACAATTGAAGGCATAGAAAAAATGCAAAGAGTTGCTGCCTACAACCTTTCAACTGCAAAAGATGCAGAACAGCTGATGCAGCTTATGAACGAAATGAACTCAGTAGAATTTGAGAACTACTCGAAAGTCAGCTACATCGAAGAAGATATGGCAAAAGATCTGAAACAGATCCCACTTCTTTCCGAAATCACTAATCATATTGCCAATGTTTTAGTTCCTAACGCTTGTGCAGCGGGAGATTCCGCTTGTTCAGCTGCAGATACAGCAGCAGCAGCGGCAGAAGAGGCAGCGGCGGCGGCTGTAGAGCCTGAGAAGAAAGACAACATGAGCAAGATCCTCGGTGTTGGTGGAACTGTCATCACTGCTGCCGTCGGCTTAAAATCTATTCTAGGTGGAGTCAAATTGAATGGTGGAACTCCCCTCAAAGCCGGTGAACTGGACGGAAAAATTCAGCAAACTGGTGGCTGGCTCATGAAACAAATCGGGAAACCTGTAGTCCGAATTGGAATCAACGGAGTTCTCGGAGGCTGGATGGGAATCATGGCCGGCCACATGAATAAACAGATGAAGTTGGCCAAAGAGAGAGCGAAAACATTACGTGAAATGAAAGAAGAATTTGTAACTGCGAATGGACTATTAACTTGTAAGGAAGAAGACAGAGCAAATTCTTGTAAACCTATTTGTTACTGTTACACGCCAGACAACAAGAAAAATCCGGCCCGCGCTAAAGATACAGTCTGTGCGAATAGATTTTCAAAAATGGCTTACGATCCATTTGGACAAAGTAGTGGTAACGATAAAGTTTGTCTCGATCAGAACTCTGTTGTGGACCCGAAATGTGCTTGTCGGGCCAAGAAGAATTGTATGAAAATTACTTCAGGGTTCTCAATGAAGGGATTCAAGCCAGGAACATTTAAAATGATCAGTGCTGGTAGTGCCCCTGCTCAGGATTTATTGAATGGTAATCTTGGTGGTGGAGATATCTCAGATTCTGCAGGTATCAACGCTGCAAGAATTAAAGCGGCTGCTGATCAAATGTTGGCCAAAGGTGACCCTAAAGCCGCAAAAGAGAAAGATGCTTTTGCTGCCAGCCTTGAGAAAGGGTTGATAGCCAGTGGCGCTGGGTTGTCTATGGGTGGAGGCACAAATGCTCTTCCAAGCTCACCTGCTGGAGCAGCAGCGGCCCTTGATAAAGAACTTAAAGAGAAAAAAGAAGATGATATTGCCAAAGCTGGAAGTCGCACTCATGGAGCTGATTTCAACGATGAAATTGAAATGCCTGATGCACCAGTTGCAACAGACGAAGCAGGTACTGAAGAAATTGAAATTGCTGAAGTCATGGAAAAAGAAATAGACACTGGTGATAGCGATATCAACAGCGGCTCGCACACTAACATCTTTGATGTTCTCAGCAACCGCTATAAGAGAAGCGGAATGAGACGCCTCTTCGAGGGAGATAATAGTGCCCCTGCAGATGCTCCTAATAAAACGGAAATCGTTGAATAAATGAATATAGATATTCTTCTCGGTAAAACCCAAGAACACTTAGTGCCCCTAGAGGGCACTAAGTATTTAGTCCACCATCAAATGCTGAAAGACTTTTTAAGGCTTCAGCAAAATGCTACACAAGCGGGATTCGATCTCCAGATCGCAAGTGCCTTCAGGGACTACGCCCGCCAACTTAAAATTTGGAACGCAAAAGCAACTGGCGAAAGACAACTCCTCGATGATCAAGAACGCCCGCTTGAATTCTCCAAACTCTCCCCCACTCAAATAGTATTCGCCATTTTAAGATGGTCGGCCCTACCTGGATGCTCGAGACATCACTGGGGAAGTGACATCGATGTATACGATGCCAATACTCAAGCTGCAGCAGATGTAAAACTTGTTCCTTCAGAATGTATTGGGACTGGCCCAGCTGCAAAACTTCATGAGTGGCTAGATTCACAATTTTCACAAAAAAATGATTTTGGTTTCTTTCGTCCATTCGTAACTGACCAAGGGGGAGTTTCTCCCGAGCGCTGGCACCTAAGTTATTACCCCATCTCTCGCAGGGTCATCGACGTCTACACATTTTCACTTTTCAAAAGAAACATTGAAGAGAGTGAAATCATTTTTAAAGAGATTATTCTAGAGCACGCCCAAGAGATTTTTCAGCGCTACATGATGAGTTTTGACCTCCCCTAGTCCCAATTCAGGGCCAGACTGACTCCAAACGCTAGGTGCGTTCTGATACTTCTTACATTTCAAGAAGTTAGGCATATTTTTTTTGAATTTTTTACATCCCAAATTATTTAGTATTTCCAGCTTGTTACCATGGTGCCATTTTAGCCCTACGACGCTGTAAGTAAAATCTCGTTTCTTATGTGATTTTAAATAGGTATCAAATAAGGATTGGAAACATCTCATTCAATTTTGGAGACGTTATGAAATTATCAACTGCATTTGTATTTCTGTTATCTACGTTAATCGTAGATCAGGAAGTTTTCGCTCAAACTCGCGGCCCTCGTTATAACCCTCCGGGCGGCGGCGGCGGTAATCCGAGTAGACCATCTTCACCATCAACAGGCTCAGTCGGTGGATCTTCTTCGGGCGGTTCCTCAACTCCTCGTGGTCCTCGCTATAACCCAGGTAATGGCGGCGGTTCATCAGGTCCTGTTGTAACTCAACCAACTCGTCCAACAACAAACCCAGGATCATCAACAGGTGGATCAACTCCACGTGGTCCTCGTTATAATCCAAATCCTGGTTCAGGAACTGGTTCAACTTCTGGTGGATACTCTGGACCAACACGTCCAACAAACCCAGGCTCAACGACTGGTGGTTATACAACTCCTCGTGGTCCTCGTTATAATCCAAATCCAGGTTCAAACACTGGTGGATACTCAGGACCAACTCGTCCAACGACTCCTCGTGGTCCTCGTTATAATCCACCTGTTCGTACCAATTATGGAACGTCTACTTATCACAACCCATATGGATACACTCCAGTACGGTACGTGAATTATTATCACTCTCCATACGCGACTCCGTACTACCACTCAGTTCGCTACTACAGATCTTATGACTGGTACTCATGGGTTAACCGTTCTTACCCTAACTATATCTACGCCAACTGGATCTTTTTCCCAGCATCTGGATATAACAATGGTTATTGGACAATTGATAACTACCCTTACTATGTTTACAACGGTTACAGAAACCGTTACTCAACAAACGACTACTGTAACTATCAGCTAGTTGATCAATACGATCACCGTGTTGTTCAAACTTACTGGAACCAAATTTGTAACTCAGGATACGATCAGTGTTCTTATGAACGTGATCGTCTAAACGGACAAAATGGTCAGTACCGTTTCTTCTGTTCTGAAACTTACCGTGATCAGGGTTATGACTATTCAAGACCTACTTACGATGATTACGACGACAACTATAACGACAATAGTGGTTCGAACTCTTGTAACGACTATAACAATGATGGTTACTGCGATCAGCAAGACACCAACACTTGTTATGACACGAATCATGACGGCATGTGCGATGACCGTCAGACTACAAACACTTGCAATGACTACAACAACGACGGTTACTGCGATTAATTTCTAACGATTTCCTTAAGGCTGCCCGCAAGGGCAGCCTTTTTTTTGCCCTTCGATCAAAAATCACTTACATTAATTCAATGATCTCTAAAGATTCACGCTTCGCTTACATCATAATTGCCTTCGGTTTTTTTTTAAGACTGGCGTACGTTCAGTTTATAAATCCCATTGGCGGCTCCCTCTATTCAGATATGGCCAACTACGTTCAAGTGGCCGATTTGATCAGAATAAATGAATGGCGCCCTTCCCACTTTTTTCAGCCGATTGGTTTTCCTTACCTGATTCTCCTGCTTAAGACCCTAACCCCAAAATGGATAACTGCGCTGGAATGGTTACAGATTATGGCCGGAACTCTTACGCTCTTCATAATGTGGAAAGTAACAAGAGAATCTTTTGGAGAAAAAATTGGTCTCATGAGTTTGGCCCTTGGCTCTGTTCATTTGCCCTGGATTGCTTTTACAGGATATGCGCTGTCCGAGAACGTATTTATTTTTCTTTTATCTACTCTTGCGTGGCTCACACTGAAACTCGTTCGTGAGGAGAAAATGGTTTTTACCCTCCTATGGGCGGTCGTGTTTTTTGCTGCTTTTTTGATCAAGGGAGTGCACATCTTCTATGCCCCGCTTTTTGTCCTTGTTCTGTTTTTATATAAGGGTAAAAAATCGATCAAAAATGTTGTGATCATTTGTCTGGTCATCTCAACAGGGCTAGTTGGACACGGACTTTTCACGAAGCAAAAGATTGGAAAATTTCAGATGAGTGCTTCCGCTGGAGGCCTAAACTTTGTCGAAGGAAAATGCCCCCTCAAAAACAATGCAGATAATGCTGGTTACTCCTGGCTATCGCCCCTTTATCACCAACTCGGTATGAACAAACTGAAACGTTGGGATCATCCCTTTACAGACTCAAGCTTCTTTATGAAAGAGGGTCTGAATTGTATCAAGAACGATCCCTTTGTATTAATCCAGTCTCTCGAAGGAATTCCTTTTTTATTTTTTGGCAATACTCTGTGGCCTGCGAATGGATCAAAGTTTAAGAATCAAATGCGCTTGTATGAATTGTACTTCAGTTGCTTCTGCCTCATTGGTCTGGTGGTCTTTGTGTGTTTTTTAAAAGGCTCACCAAACAAAGTAGAAGAAGTTCTTCTTTGGGGACTTCCCATCTTGTCGGTCATGATTTGTGTTTATATTTTTAAAAGTGAGATACGGTTCAGAGTTCCCTTTGATATTTGGATTATTCCGGTTGCAATTAAAGGGTGGAGTTTACTTGTGAAGACTAAATTACCTGATCCCGACAGCCTTTAACCACTCAGGACCTGCATCGATCAATTTCCTGGCCTTCAGATCAAAGAAGCCAACAGTAAACACGGCTTCAGAAGCCACTTTTCCCTGTGCGTTTATCATCTTCTGCTCAAGAATCATAATTTTAGAACTGAGTATTTCACGAGTCTGTGATTGAATTTTAATAATTTCACGGTTTTTGATTTCTCGCTTGAATCGCACCTGAAGATCAAGCAGTACCGGGCCAACCTGATTCTTCTGGATTACATCTAAGCCGAAGCCATTCTTCGTGATAAAGTCCCATCGGGCCTCTTCGTAGAGTTGCACATAGATGGCATTATTGACATGACCAAAGGAATCCAGATGGGATTCCTTGATCAAAATCTCATATTCAAAGATTTCATTTTGATTCATTCTTATTCTAAATTTTGCGAATCTAATCGTTTCTCTTGTTGAACTTGTCCATATTTCTTAGAAATTTTTTCAAAGAGACCAGAAGCCTCTCCGTCCACATTTCCGGCTATAGAGCGGTCTTCTTCAATTCCACCCTCTTCACCTTTTGAATCGAACATACTGGCAAAAGGGTTTGCACCGTCCTTACCACCACTCTTTCCAACGCCCTGAAATCCACCGCCACCGCTCTTATACTTTCCAGCTACTTTATTCGTTTTAATATCTGGGTCACTCGTATCATCAGCAGTTGCACCGGCCAAGTCATCACCTAAAGAGGCACTACCTCCGCCTCCACCGCCGCCGCCGCCTCCACCGCCAGGGGCAGAGCTTTGACTACCAGGAGTAACGCTCGCTTCACCAGCAGGATCAAGGATTCCACTGGCTTCTTTTGCTGCTTCTTCAAATGGAGAAGCGAGATCAGCCACTTTTTCAGGAGATGATCCATCTGGTAAAAAGTTGTCGCCATCAAGTCCGGTACCATTAGGATTCATATTAAAATCGGTGTTAGTTCCACCAGCAGATCCGAAGTTTACTTTACTACCATTGAATTTTCCGCCGGTTATATTTTTAGGACCATTTTGCTTACAGCCAGTCAGAGAATTTGTCATACAGGGATCAAAGGCTGTTGTTTCTTCATCAGTACCTTTTACAATCTTGTCGAGTCGTTTACCTTCTTCTTCACTCAAACCGGCAAGTCTTCTTGCTTCTGCAGCTTTTTTAATCAGTGTTCCTAGTTCCATAAGAAAAGCTGCTCTGGCATCCTTGTTAGCAAAAACCTCTTTAGAGACTTTAAGTTCTTCTGCAATGGCCTGGCACTCTACCTCATCTATTGGGTACCCCATTTTTGCTTGGACTTTACCTAATAAGTCTGACTTACATTTTTTTGGAAGACTGTTCTTACCCTGCCAGAGAGTAATATTAGTAGAAAGGATTCCCACAGCGCTAATATAAGCATTTGATTGGGTCTTATACATCTTTTCATTCATCTTATTTCTTTCTCGAACAACCTCAATGGCTCCGTACTGCAGATCACCTTTTGCAGCGGCAGCCGCGATATCTTTATTTTGTTGAATGTTACTTTCAGTCACTTTGACTTTTTGAGCGGCAAACATCCCTTGCTCGGCCAGCATTGCCCCGTTATACAAATTCAACACACGGGTACAGTCATTATAATCCGCTGTGTATCCGCCTTTTTGTTTACAAGTTATTTTTCCATCCGCTGTTCGAGTGGAATCAGTCGACTGGATTGGCTCGCCATTCATAATCGCCACAACATTGAACTGCTCACATGGACTTAAAACTATTGCCTTTTTTTCCGCGGGAGTCTTAGCTGCAATACGAGCCTCACGTTGGGTTTTTAGCTCAGCAGTACACGAAGCACCATAACCACCACCATTCTGTTGCTGATTATTGTTCTGGTTCTGATCATTCGCCCATAATGACGAAGTCATTGTTGCAAGCAGGATGTAAGTCATAGGTTTTTTCATAATATTCTCGCTCGAAAAAAATAGCTTATTAATCTTATCGGCTACATCTCTAAAATCTTGATTTAATTATATCTCTGGCAGGAGAAAGACTCTCTCGGATTAGGAAAAGAATGATAAGTTTCAATGACTTAGCAATAAAAAAGGCTCCTTTCGGAGCCTTTTTTATGACCTATATAATTGGCACTAATTCTTCTTCGGTTCTTCTGGGACAGCTTCTGGTGTTTTTTTACGATCAAATATTTTGGTGTAATTCAAAATATATCGATTTGAAAGTTGTTTAAAAATTGAAACTTCTGGTTTCTTAGAAACATCTTGTTCAGTTGATTCAAAATCATCCAGGCTTTGCTCAGCGCTTGCAGCAACAGGAGTCTCTGCGGCTAACTCTTCTCCAGAAGCACCTAATAAAGAGAGATCAGGAGTTGCTTCAGCAGCTGCAGGTACTACAGCGGCAGTAACTTCAGTTGTAGCTTCTTCTGATTTTGGAACTTCTTTATCTAGCGTGGCAAGGCCAGCGCCGCTACCAAAAGCTCCAGATCCTTTAGCTGCATCCATGCCCATCTTTGAAATGCTCGCCAATTGCGCTTTAACTTCCTTATCAAAATCGAGAGGTTTCTCACCTTTCTTTTTGCGATCAGCATTCATAGTATCAATAAGTGCCAGAGCCTCAGCTTTCACTCTGGCTGCATTGCTGGCCAGACCAGCTGCATGAGTATTGGCTGCATCCATATCATCATTGGCCATGGCTTCACCCATATCAAGAGCTTGGTTAGCAGCACCTTTTAAAAAATTCGATTTAAAGTTAACAACTCCGCGATTAAATTTAATCGGCTTCGCACAAGCTCTTGCAGAATGTTCAACTCCCCCAGTGACAGGGCCAAGACATTTGCCTGTTTTATTATTTTTTGCGAGGGTTTTTAACTTAGGAGCTTTCTTAGTTCCATCTCCTACTTCATCTTCCTCAGTGCCAGGAACAGTGGCCGCTACCAACTCGCTAGTTACAGTGCTTGCTCCTTGCCAATCAACAATCGCTTTTTTAAGCCCTGTGATATTTTTTTCTGCTTGTTCTACTTTCTTCTTATACCCACTTCTTACAGTGGAGGCTAAGGCAGCAAACATACCAAATATAACGACCCGACCAGGCGCTGTAGCCATGGCTGCGTTCAGTGGTTGACCAAATGTAGTAAGCAACTGATACATCATGTACATGAAAGCAGCGGTAGAGATACCACCCGTTACAGCACCCATTGCTCCTTTGCCCGCACTTCCAATTATCCCGTATGCAGCTCCAATTGCTAATACAGTCAGTTTGTTGCTGTCATTTACACAGTTAACTAATCTCCAAGAATAGTACCCAACAGCTTGCTCCGCTGCATAAGCAGCAGGATAGCCAACAGCAATTGGCGGCACCTTTAAAGCAGTAGAAGTGGCCATAAGCGCTTTTGTAACAGCATAAAGAATAACTTCTGTGGTTGCTCCGGCAACGGCCAGCCAGTAAACAACTTCTGCGGCTGTCATCCAATCCTGTCTTTGTTTTAAAGCATCCCGATTTTCCTGCTCTTCAACTAGTGCAGTATTTAATAGGTGCAATTGCGCATCTTTTTGTTCTTGGGTTTGTTCCTCACCAGGTTTTACGGCTTCAGAAAGGCGCTTCGCTTGTTCTTCGCCTTCTTTTACCCGCTTTTGCTGTTTGGTAGCAGCAACAATTTCACCAATTAATAAAACGATGGCACCTGCCATAAAAATATAATGTGAGAATGATGGAATTGTGTTGGATCTTGGTATACCGCTCGAGTCTTGACCTATTCCACCCTGACAATTAATAAAGAGCGACCCAAAAGCTCCAGAGCCTGTCATCAACATGCTGTTAATGTACTGCTTATCTCCCTCGGCACTCCCCGTCCCGGTTGCCTTGTAGTTATCAACCCCGGTCTCGGCCTGCTGAGCAAATGCCACCGGTGCGAGGATTAATTGGAAACTCATTATGATTGCAAATATTTTATTCATAATCCTATTTTACCCCACAAAAAAAAGTTCCCGCCTCTAGGGGGCGGGAAAGCTTTTAAGTATCTAAAAATTCAAAGTTCGTAGTCATTTTTGGTGCCAACTATTCTTGCTTTTTCTTAGTCTTGCTACCCTTCTTCTTTTTACCTTTAGCTATGATAAAGGCTACGGCGCCGGCTATACCCAGACCGAGAAGAAGCATGTTGCTATTGTCGTCTTCGCCTTCATTGCCACGTTTTTTCGTTTTGTTGGCCTGAAGATCCATCGCCGAGTTTGGATTAAATGTCGTATCAGAAAAATTCGCGTCTTCAGATTTTCCTGTGCGAAGGTTAGCAAGCTCTGCTTTCTTCTGACGGAAAACTCTTAGAGTTGAAACGAGTTTATCCATGATTGGCTGATAAGCCGCGTACTGATCTTTCCCCACTGAGAAAGTAACTGCCACACCAAGATCTTCTTTTACAGTTGCAAGGTAGCGAGTGTAGAAACCAGGAACTTCTGAAGCCAGGTGAAGAGCATCAACCCATTGGTGCTCATTAACTCTGGTCATCTTCGTACTCTTAGCTTCAGAGATTTGTTTTTTTCCGCCTGGAAGCGCGAACTCTTTAGGCTTTTTCAGGTAGGCCATGTATTCATCAAGGCTATCTTGCTCACCACGAATTTTGGCAGCTAGAATGATGATTGATTCTTTTTTTCTGTCAGCATTGTCACTCTGGCAAACGTACTCCGTTCCTTCGAGAGCGCACTCCCACCCTGGTGGAAGTTCAAATTCACAGTATTTGCTGGAAAATCTCTTCGCAAATGAGGTCGAACCCCAAAGAACGAGGGTGAATACCAGTAAAATCTTCAATAGAACAGGCCTCATGAGCTTTATCCTTGTCAGTATAGTAAGAATTCTTTATACCATTCTAACCTGATCTCAACTGGTTACAACCAAACAAAAATTGCCTTATATGAAAGACAATAAGCATTCACTTTATATATTCGGGCCTTGTGCCCTGGAGTCGCTTGAGCAAATAACTCCAGTAGCTGCCTTACTTAAAAGGCATGGGCTGACCTATTTGCGGACTCAACTGTTCAAACCCCGTACTAACCCCGATTCGTTTCAGGGCCTGGGTAAAGACGGGATTACGATCCTGGAAACCTTGCGAAAAACCTACAGTCCGGCGGAACTAAAGTTTGTCTGTGAGGCCTGCTCCACTGATCAACTGGAAATTATCGCCCCTTGGGCTTCCGTGATTCAAATTGGTGCCCGCAACATGCAGAACTTTGAGCTTTTGAAAGCGGTGGGAAAACGTTTTTCTGAGCATAATGATTTTGTTTTACTTAAACGTGGCTTTGCCAACACGGTTGAAGAGTGGCTCGAGTCTGCTCGCTACTTGATGCAAGGTGGAGTTCCAAAATCGAAGATTGTTTTATGTGAGCGCGGAACCCGATCAGTCACATCGCCTACTGGTGTTCAACTAGATTTCATTGCTGCTATGGAAGCCAAAAAGTCCGGCTTTCTGGTCATCACTGACCCTAGTCACGGATCCAAGAGAAGTGAGTTTGTGATTCCTCTGGCCAAGGCCAGTTTACAGTTAGGGCTTGATGGTGTGATGGTTGAATGTCACCCTCGTCCAGCAGAGTCAGTAAGTGATGCCAAGCAGGCGATCTCTTTGGAAGAAGCCGAAAACTTTATCAAAACGTCACTTTAAAGTCGTGCGTCCAATCAAGCCTTCTTTGATTTCTTTTTTAACATTATAGTGCTGCGTGATTTTGACAACTGATGAGTCAGACTTCGTTTGTATTACAACTCCAGAAGCAACCAGAATATTTCCGCCAATATAATCGAACTCAAAGAAATCAATCTTCATTCCCTTATAAAAGTCATCGGCGAGACCTTTATCAATGACTACGAACTCTTTTTTCGGCGAAACTTTTGTCACAGCTGATTCGAGATCGTAGGTTTTAAACTTACTATCCACTAAACGAGTGGCACTTTTATCTACACGGCGGATTAGATTAAATCCGAATGCGGTTCCAAGATCCGTCGAATTTCCGGAAACAACCTGACTGCCTCTGAGCTCAACTCGCCAAGTATTCCCCAGAGCAAAATTCAGACCAGCATAAGGGGCCATCAATTCTCGATTGGATGAAGCGTAGAGCTCTGTGCCTCTATTATAAACTGGGCGCTCCAAAGGAGTGTCTTCATAGGGATCATTTTTAATGGAACTAATACCATCCACTCCGGCCACCAAGGCCACATATCTCCAGGACATTGCCGCTTCTGCCTGCCAATAAATCTCATCCGAGAGGTCAGCACCAGGTCGGCGATAGCCAGCCCTTAGGGTAAAAAAATTATTATTTTTAGCAAAGTAAGTGACACCCAAACCGGCCGACAATTCATTTCCGTGATCTCCCAAGATAAGAACCTCAGGGTCATCGGTCGTAGCGTTGTATTCTTCGTTGTTATAAGGAGTGTAGCGAAACAGCCCTTCTAGTGTGTACTGCAACTGATCCACCTGCTCGAAAGCGAACATGATGCTGGCAAAAGTAGATTGGAGTCCATTGGAACTTGCCGTGACTTCCTCGCTAGAGACTTCCTGTTTATATTGATTCTGTCTGAACCTGAAGCCTAGTCCAAACTGCAAGTCACTTGTTGCCCCGTAATAGCCTGCGACCTCTGATTGAATCCGGTTAAAGGACTCTCCATCTGCTAAGTCTACTTTCTCTCCGTCTCTATCAATCTTTTTTGAAGTGCTAAAAGAATCAGCATAGAGTCCGATTTGATAGCCCTTGGCCCGCAACAGACGTGTGGTTGGAATATAGGAAGAGGCTGGCGGAACCTGAGCTTGAGCTTCTGCCACGATCAGAATAAACAAAAGAAAAAATAGTCTCATGAATTGATTATAGAGAAGAGCCGGTTGATTGTAAAAAGGAGACATTAGGCTTATCGAAAGACACCAAATCTGCCTCCCGGTACCAAATGCCGTTGTTTTTGGTGAAGAGGCAAATGGACTGGTAGGCCAGCGCTGTAAACTCGTGGAACTCTTTTTTCGCCATTTCTATGGATACATGAAGGTCTGGGCCGTCTTGAAATCTGCCAATAGTTAAAAAGGTCTTCTGGGAATCCTTCATCTTCTTTTCCCGGTCTGTAATGTAGGACTGGCAAATAGCGAAGAGGGACTCCTGGCATAAAGCAAATTCTTCATCGACCTGCGGATTTAAATAGAGAATTTTGTTTTTTTTATATTCATGAACATCCAGGCCAGAAAATTTCATGACGTGATTAGCAGTATTTTCAAAAAAGAAAGACTCAAGCTCTTCAATGAGTTCTTGCTGAAGCGCCTTGGTCTCTGTGACTTCAACTTCAAAGGGAGGCACTATCGGTAAATGGAGATAAGGATTGGTTTGATATTTGGGGTCAAATCTCGACCTAAAACTATCAATGTTTTTTGCAAAAGCGTTATCGGGATAAAATGTCAGGCCAAGGAAATACTTGGTATTCATTTGAATATTTTAAAGGCCAGTGAGTGATAAACAAAGAAAAAAGAGGAGAGGAACAAATTCTCCCCTCTTTTTATGAAAAATAGCTTATTTAACGGGTTCAAACACGGCAGAAGCGCCCAGTTCCTCTTCTATTCGAAGAAGTTGATTGTATTTCTCCATTCTGTCTGACCTTGAAGCCGAGCCCGTCTTGATGTGACCGGCACCAGAGGCAACTGCCAAATCAGCAATGAAAGAGTCTGCCGTCTCGCCCGAGCGGTGAGAAATGATCGCCTTAAATCCATTATCGTAGGCCAGTTTAAGTGTATCGAAAGTCTCTGAAAGTGAACCGATCTGATTCACTTTAACTAAAATGGCATTGGCCTCTTTATTATCAATACCACGCTTGAGAATTTTAGCGTTAGTCACAAACAGATCATCCCCTACGTTCACTAATTTGCTGCCTAACTTGGCCTGGAAGTTAATGAAACCTTTCTGATCACTTTCATCAAAGCCATCTTCGATTGAATAGATCGGAGCAATGTTCATCATGTGCTCATAATAAGGAATCATTTCATCTGAAGTATAAGTCTTGCCCTGCATTTCATATTTACCGTCTTTATAAAATTCCGAAGCCGCACAATCTAGTGAAAGGGAGATATCAATACCTGGTTTGTACCCAGCTTTAGTAATTGCCGTTAGAATACACTCAATGGCCTCATCATGACTTTTGAGATCAGGAGCGAATCCCCCCTCATCACCAACGTTGGTCGAGTAACCTTTATCAGACAAAACTTTTTTCAAGTTGTGAAAAACTTCTACCCCTGCACGAAAGTTTTCAGAGAAACTTTTCTTCATGTGAGGAACGATCATAAATTCTTGAATATCAAGATTATTCGAAGCGTGAGCTCCCCCATTGATGATGTTCATCAGTGGAGTTGGCAGTCTCATTTTTCCAGTAGGATTAGGAATTTTTAAATCTTCAAAAAGATATTTATAAACAGGCTTCCCTTTAACCAAAGCAGCAGCACGACAAACGGCCATAGAAACACCAAGAATGGCGTTAGCACCCAACTTATCTTTATTTTCAGTGCCGTCAATTTCAAGCATAAGATGATCAATCGAGCGCTGTTCAAAAACGCTCTTGCCAATCAGTTTTGGAGCAATAAGTTTATTCACATTATCAACGGCCTTAAGAACACCTTTACCCATATAGTGAGTTTTATCCCCATCACGAAGTTCCAAAGCTTCACGGCTTCCAGTTGAAGCACCTGACGGAACTGAGGCGCGGCCAACAAACCCATTCTCAGTTGTGACATCAACTTCGATAGTTGGATTCCCACGTGAATCTAAAATCTGGCGTGCGTGAATATTTTTGATGCTACTCATAAAAGCTCCTTGTTTAAGATCTAAAAGGTACCGCAAAAATTAGATTTTCGGGAAAAAAATTAGCTTTTGGCCCGCCGCCAAAAGATGATTCCTCCTAGATAAAGAGGAATTAAAAGACCACATAGCCATTTAAGTGAACTAAGAACCGGAAGGAGCTGATGAGTCGACACAAGCTCTCTATTATAAAGAAAGAGGATGATCAGACTTGTTTCAAATAGATCCAGCGTGCCGGGAACAAAGGCAATCCAAAGTTGATTTTTCTTGGGGAGATGCTTTTTAAGTGCGAGAAACCACAGCCAAGTGTAGTTAGACAGGAACCAAAGATCAAAAAACTCAGCGTAGAGG
>JAIFLR010000057.1 GCA_020048985.1 Halobacteriovorax sp.
CTCTACGATAACTATGAAAATGACTGTTACAACACGTACAAACCGGTGCAATCTCAATGAGGAGGTGGGGAAAGTTTTCCCTCAGAAGTCGGCGAGCCTCTTGTTGTAAATCGAAATAAAGTTTTCCGTCCACCTCTTTAAAGAAGGGACTGTCCTGAAAGTTTTCTTTGAAGTCCGGAGTCACTTCAAAACAACAAACGTGAATGCTTGGACCAATTAAAACTCTCTGCGGAAGAATAAGTGAAATTTCAGGTCGATTGATAATACCATCAGCCAAACCTCTCCATCCTGCATGAAGAAAAACGACTCCCTTTTCCCCTTCAATGACAACGGGAAGGCAGTCGGCAGTTTTAATAACCATCGGTGCATTTAACTGATCCCAAGAAGCTATCATACCATCTGCTTCAGCTGGCAGCGTTTCAATAGAAACTATCTCCACTCCGTGAACTTGAGTGACATGATGAAAATTCATCTCTGGTTTGTTGGCCCATGTTTCGAATCGACCCTTATTAAGAGTCTCACTGAATACGTATGACATGGGGAATATTGTAGCCTTAAAATTGTCCGCTACAAAGCACGGATTACTGCCTGGAAAATTTCTGGAGGTGGTGCACTGAAGTGTAATTTTTCTTTGGTGATGGGGTGAACAAAACCGAGTTCTTTGGCATGTAGTAGCTGATAGGGATAATCGCCGAGAATTGTCCGGATTTCTGGAGAAAGTTTATTCATTCCAGTGGGACCATAGCCGTAAAGTGTGTCGCATATAATCGGACATTTCACTAGCTGGGACATGTGCACTCTGATTTGGTGAGTGCGACCTGTTTCAAGTTTGAGTTCAACATGAGTGCAGGATTCATAGCGCTTGATCACTTTAAAGTGAGTGATGGCTTTTTTACCAACAGGAACATTGGCCATCATCTTGAGACGATTGGTTGGATGTCTCCCGATGGTGGAATTTAGTAAACCAGAGCTACCGTTGGGATTACCCAAAACGAGAGCTTCATATTTGCGGTCTATATCGTGAGTTGAAAAAAGTAACGCCAGCCCCTCGTGCGTGGCCTGATCTTTGGCCACAACCATTACACCAGATGTTCCCATATCAAGTCGGTGAACAATTCCTGGTCTTTTTTCTGCGCCAATGCCCTTTAAGTCCGGACAGTGATAAAGAATCGCATTCACCAGAGTGCCGGTGTAATGTCCCGGGGCGGGGTGAACAACCAGGCCGGCAGGTTTGTTAATTATTATAAGGTGAGCATCTTCAAATAAAATATCCAGAGGAATATTTTCAGCAACCAAATCAGAAGGAATGGGAGGGGGGACTTCGATTTCAATAACTGTTCCTGCTGCAGGCATCTTATTAAGACTTAAAGAGACAGTCTCACTTGAGATGTCTTCACTTTCAAAAAGTCTTTTGATCGTTGAGCGGGAGAACTGGGACAATTTAGCCGCGAGATAAACGTCGAGACGCTTGAATTGCTCTCGATCCTCTAATGTGACAGTGATTTCAACATCAGCATTTTCGGACGGAGTTTCAGTCATTATTTCTGATTTTTAAGTTTCTTGAAATTCGCAAGAAAGCTCGCAGCAACCGCATCTGGATTTAGTTTGAGAACTTTTGCGTATTGATACACATAACCACGAACATAAACATCTGCCGGAAGTTTCGGCAAATCTTCATTTTCAAGTGCTGTGATGTGCGTTTTGGAAATTCGGGTCATTTCCGCCATACGCTCAATAGACACATTCTTATATTCACGAATTTTTTTAAGGAATGGACCTGTAAAGTCAGTGCATTCAGCAATCGTTTTATCAAACTCAGCATTTTCTTCGAACTCAAGTCCGAATTTTTTCTGAGCAGTAATTTTAGATACTTTTGCTTCGATCAGATTTGATCCAAAATCTTCATATTGAACGGCGTCTTTCGAGCGAGTGTCAAAAGCGCTCTTCCCATGAGAAGGTTCTGCACTGTAGTTTTGACCAAAGCTAGATTGGTTAAATCCACGGAGGCGGTCGTATTCACGACGTTTTTCCGGGAAACCTATAATTGAATAAGCTTCTTCGATAAGTCCTAAAACGGCATCACATTCATCTTTAGACATTAATGAATAAAGAGCAACGCTATCACCGGAATATGCATTCCTGGCACGTGCGTAAGCACTTTCAATTTCTTGAGGTGCCGCATTCGGTGGAATTTCGAGTACGTCGTAGTAATTTTTCTTTTCAGCATCCATGCCTGAGGATCCTCTAGTATTCAATTAACCGGTGAACGATCCGGTCAAAATTATTAACTAATTTAGAGTTTGGGTATTCAATAAGCAGTGGTTTTCTTTTTCTCACACTTTGCCAGACTGATTGGTCGTAATCTAAATAACCAGGAAAGGTCATTTCAATTCCAAAATATCTGCGGCAGATACTCTGAATTGAGTAACCAATATCGATATCTGCTTGTGAGCGTACTTGGTTAATGATGAGATTTGGCCTGAACTGCGCCATCTCTGCTTTAACTCGAAGGCCAACCTCTGGGTTGATCTCGGCAATTTTCTTCATTAAATCTGCAGGTGAAGCGGAACTTCCTGAAGTCACTTTGGCATTCATCGTTTCAAGAATCATTGGCTCTATTTCGGCCATGCCTTCAACCATCTTCAGGCGGCGGTAGAAAACTGATTTAATAAAACGATAAGTATTTTCAATCGATGTAGGCTCTGGAAGTACAACCAAGATACCTTTGTCGGCAGAAATGAAAAAATCAATTGTGTTAAAAGCTGTACCGGCACCAAGATCAAACAGAATATAGTCTGCATCCAAATCGCCAAGCTTTCTGATGATTTGGTTTTTATGCATGTGCTTTAAATTGGCCATCCCAATTTCGTCTTGAGCACCACTAATGATCTTAAGATTTTGAATTGGGGTAGGTACCAATAGGTCTTCAAAATTGGTAATTTTTTTTGAAATGTAATCAGACAGAGTAACAGGCGGAATTGGTAGTCCTAAACAAGTGTGAAGATTCGCTCCACCCAGATCTAGATCTACTGCCACAACTTTGTTTCCCATTAAGGCGAGACAAATGGCAACGTTAGCAGACACCAAGCTTTTGCCCACTCCACCTTTACCGCCACCGATGGCCCAAATTTTTTTCGAATTTGGAAGCAGAGCTTCCTTATCCATATCATCATTCATCATTTAACTTTTCCCGTTACAAAATTATATGAAGCAATTTCAGGGTTTGGGAAGGCTAATTATTTAATGATTTTCGCCAGATAGGCTTAAAATGAGTAAATGACCACCTCATGGGTAGACGCTTGAGGGCTAATCCATTACATTGTCTGAACTAAGCAACTATCGAACTCGAGGGATTTTATTTAATCCTCGGCAAACTTAAGGAGCAGGGATGTCAGTGTCTCAAACTCAAAATTACGATTCTTCTTTAGATAAAGTCCTTCACAAGCGTTCTGATCTTCATCTTCTCCGCAAAATTTGGCACATATCAACCGGTTCAATCGGTCTTTTTCTCTTCACGAGATCACCGCAAGATCAACAGTTCTGGGCATTTATCGTTCTCGCCATTGCCCTGGCCGGTTTTGTTCTGGATATTACTCGTTCACGTTACCTCGCGCTCAATCACCTAGTGATTAAATTCGCTGGGCCTTTAATGCGTCGTTCAGAGAAAGAAGGGATGAGTGGTCTTCCTTTCTATGCTCTGGGTGTATCTCTCTCTTTATTCTTCTACAACCGTGACATCGCTGTCCTGTCGGTAATGTTTCTGGTTTTCTCAGATCCTTTGTCGTCTTTTTTTGGTGTGCTTTATGGAAAGGACAAAATCATGCCTAATAAGTCGCTCCAAGGCGCTGTTGCCGGTTTTTTTACCTGCTACCTCATTACCTTGTTTTACACTATGAATCACGTGACGCTTGGAAATCATATTTTGATCTTCGCTGTGGTTGCCGGGATGATTGGTGCCTTATCTGAACTTGTATCGGCTTTCAATGTTGATGATAATCTCACCATTCCGGTTCTCTCGGGTCTAGGCATGACAGTGCTAAATCATTTTGTTAATGTTTTTCCATGAGATTGATTTTAGCTCTTCTATTTGTTCCCTCATTTGCTTTCGCTGCAAAAATCCCTGTGGATATTTTTGACCAGTCAAAGCTTGAGAACCTATTAAGAAACATTCCATCGTCTTTAAATCGCACTGAAGTTCACGAAGGATTCGTTCGTCAGCACCATGAATTTCCCAAAAACAAAAAAGCTAATTTTCGTATCAAGTGCTACGCGGATTATTTCGGACAAGCCAAAATTCCTAGCTTCGAGACCTGTGAATTTGATCTTTCATCTAATACACTTTCCGGTGATGAGTTAACCCTCACAATCTCAGACTCGGGATTGGTAAACTCACTTCGTGAAGCGATGTCTTACGGGGATGAAGTCAAAAAATTCTACTCAACAGAAAGAGTCTATGGACAGGCCAGTGATGGTGCGCTGAGAGACCTCTTTCGATATGCTTTTATTTGTAAGCGTGATGCTTGCGAAGTTACGGTTACACTTAAGCCTGCCAAGCCTTAATCCTAAAGTTTTGTCCCTAAATACCCGACTAGAGTAATAGGTAGTAATGCCTCAAACTTAAGGGAGGGGATAAATGCGCATGTATTTGATTTTATTCTCCCTTTTGGCGCTTATAGGGTGCCAAGAAAAGTTTGAGGAAGGCTGCGCTGAGGCCAACTGTACGGTTACCGAATCAAAGCAGGCGGTCGATATCACTTATACCAGCACCCACACCGTCAGCCTCGGTGAGTATTCTGTTTTTTCACCAGACTCATTCGAAACCAATGGTAATGATTTTACCTGCTCCATTCCGCAAACTTTAATCGATGCAGGTTTTGTTATTACTCCAACCTGTGACATTTACGGTGTGCCGTTAAAGACATTGAGCGGAACTTTTATCATTACGATTTTGGATTTTGAAACTTCCGAGGATAAATCAGTTCTGATTGAAATAAACGTCACGGGAGGAAGTGGGTGTAATGGTTATGGTAACGAAGTAACTATTGTCGACTATCCTTTCGCCGGATCTCCCTCGTTTTCATTTTGCGTAGAGAGTGATCAGCATATTTCAACAGTCGCTGGGGGACTGGGAATTACACTACCTGGAAATGGATGCCTAGGAGCTTGCACAGCAAGCTTAGCAATTTTGGAATCGGGGTCTTTGGATCAATCTGAGGTAACTGCCCTAACTCCCGCACAGGTCGCTGCTGATTATGTTTTGTTCGATGTAGGGTACGCTTTGACTGATATAAGTCTTAATCTTTCCCCTCCGTTGCAGGCATTTTGCCTACTTTCCTCGCCAGCGTGCCCCCCTTAACTTATTGAATTTTGGAGTTTGTTAGAAAGGTATTAATCTATATCATGCTTAAAGTTCTCACGTTTTCGACATTCATTCTTTTTGCTCAAGCCGCTACTGCCAATGATTTTCTTCGATCCGGGAAGCAGGTTTTGATCTGTCACAATGAGACACATTTTAGAGTTAACTGGGAGGACTTCGAAGTAGAAGGGAAATCTTATTCAGTGAGGACAAGAAATTTCTTAACTAGTTATTTTCCAGAAATTATTCGTGATGGAGTTGAGGATTCTTATAAAATTACTGAAAAAGAAGTTGAATACATTAAAGGCAAAGCGCGGCCCATAAATTCGGGGAGCTTCAGCCTTGGTCCAACTCTAACTTATGGTTCAACTAAGCCTCATCGAGTGAGTTATCATTATATTGATAAAGATTTAGTTGAAGCTGAGATTTCTAAGTTCTGTAAAAAGTAATTATTCTTTCACTACAAAATTACAAATTTTCCCAGGCACATATATTTCTTTAACAATCGTTCCTTGAAGGTATTTCGCCACTTTCTCATCACCTTTAATAATCGCCATTAAATGGTCTTTAGAGATGTCTGGATCAACCTCAAAGGTCGCACGAGTTTTACCGTTAATTTGGACGGCCACTGTAATGAGCTCGTCCTTGGCCAAAAGAGGGTCAAATTCAGGCCAGGCTTCGTAGGCCAGGGACTTGGTGTGACCCAAATGTTGCCAAATCTCTTCTGCCAAATGGGGAGCAAATGGGCTGAGGATCAGGGCGAATTTCTTGGCACTGGCACTTGATACTTTCCCGCTCTTATAAAGATGATTCAAAAAGATCATCATTTGAGAGATGGCCGTATTAAAGTGAAGTTCATGAATATCTTCAGTCACTTTTTTAATGAGTTTATGTAGCTCTTTAATATTCCCTGTCGGCTCTACCTCAGAGTCAGTGTAATTGTTTTTATCAAGGAAGAAGCGGTTGGCACGAGTGAGGAAGTTATAAACACCTTTCACACCATTCATTGACCAAGGTTTAGTCTTATCCAGAGGACCCATAAACATTTCGTATAAACGAAGGGCGTCGGCTCCGTACTCTTTTACTACCGCATCCGGATTAATCACGTTTCCGCGAGACTTACTCATCTTCTCGCCGTCTTCTCCGAGAATCATTCCCTGGTTTACCAGCTTATGGAACGGCTCCTTAGTTGAAACGAGTCCCAGGTCATAAAGCACTTTATGCCAGAAACGAGAGTAGAGAAGGTGAAGAACAGCATGTTCAGCTCCACCGACATAGAGATCTACCGGCATCCAGTAGTTTTCAATTTTTGAATTCCAAGGTTCTGTTTTATTTTCTGGATCACAAAAACGAAGGTAGTACCAACAAGAGCCCGCCCACTGAGGCATGGTATTTGTTTCGCGTTTCGCTTTTTTTCCAGTCTTGGGATCAATGACATTAACCCATTCATCAATCGTAGCGAGTGGTGATTCACCAGTTCCAGCTGGCTCGTATTTTTCTACAGCAGGAAGGGCCACTGGAAGCTCATCAACGTCGAGGCATCTTACTGTTCCATCTTCAAATTTAAGAATAGGGAACGGTTCTCCCCAGTAGCGCTGGCGAGAGAAAAGCCAGTCACGAAGTTTGTAATTAATCTTTTTTGTTCCGAGATTTTTTTCTTCAAGCCATGCGATCATTTTTTTGATGGCATCTACTTTATTCAAACCATTTAAAAAATCTGAATTAACATGCTCACCATCTTCAGTAAAAGCCGCCTCATCAACGTTTCCACCTTTTAATACTTCAATGATTGGAAGATTATATTTTTTGGCAAATTCATGATCTCTATCATCGTGGGCAGGCACTGACATAATGGCACCAGTGCCGTAAGTATGAAGTACGTAATCAGCTATATAAACAGGGATTTTATTTCCATTGGCCGGGTTAATGGCATAAGCACCTACGAAAGTTCCAGTTTTGTCTTTGTTTAACTCAGTTCTTTCAAGGTCAGATTTTAGAGCGGCCGTATCACGGTAAGTTTTGATTTCGTTTTTGTGGGCATCGGCCGCAATGACATCAACGAGGTTATGCTCGGGAGCAAGAACCATATAAGTCGCACCGAAAAGCGTATCAGGGCGCGAAGTAAAGACTTCAATCTCTTCAGAAGAATTCTCTACTTTGAACTTGATAATGGCGCCTTCTGATTTACCAATCCAGACTTTTTGCATCTCTTTAACCGAATCTGGCCAATCAAGAAGATCTAGATCCTCTAACAAGCGTTCCGCGTACTCAGTGATTCTGAGCATCCACTGCTTCATGGGTTTTCTGATGACCGGGTGTCCACCCACTTCAGATTTTCCACCAATCACTTCTTCGTTCGCTAAAACGGTTTTTAAATTCGGGCACCAGTTCACCATCATGTGAGACTCGTAAGCGAGTCCCTTATTAAAAAGCTGAACAAAAATCCACTGAGTCCACTTGTAGTAATCAATGTTGGAAGTCGCAATTTCACGGTCCCAGTCATACGAGAAGCCCAGCATCTGGAGCTGACGTTTAAAAGTGGCGATATTTTCTTGAGTGGTGATGTTTGGATGCACACCAGTTTTCATGGCATGGTTTTCGGCCGGCAGACCAAATGAATCCCAACCCATTGGGTGGAGAACATTGAATCCCTTCATACGTTTGAAGCGCGCCATGATGTCAGTGGCGGTGTAGCCTTCAGGGTGACCCACGTGAAGACCTGCTCCAGATGGGTAAGGGAACATATCGAGAACGTAATACTTAGGTTTAGTTGTATCTAAAACGGTTTTAAATGTTTTATTTGCATCCCAATATTTTTGCCATTTAGGTTCGATTTCTGAAAAGTTGTATTCCATGATTTGCTCTTTGGATGATGTATTTTCGAATTAAAATTATTTTTTTGCTTTAACAACTGCTGCTGCATTGGCCTTGACTCTGAACCAGTCATAGTCCCGAACTTCTAATTTGACTCCGAATGAATCACGAACATAGAAAGAACCAATATCACCTTCGCACTCTTTAGGGTCAGTATCATAACATTCACCTGGAATATTATCGTCGTAGCCCACGATCAAGATCACATGCCAGTAGTCTTCATCATTGTAATTGATGATTACCGGGCTCTTGTATTTCCAGAGAGATTCTTTAATTAATTCCACGTGGTCGTCATTCAAAACGTAAGTAGACCACTTGTTGCCATACTGGAAAAGCTTAATGGTTTCAATTTCTGGCAGGACAACTTTGGGAAGGCTTGAATATTGGGGATGTCTGTACCACACTGTGCTATTGGCGACTGAACCCTTCCAGGCTTCATAAGGCCAGTCTTTTATATTTATCCCGTACCCACCGTTAAATCTTAGAACCGGTGTTTCAAAAAAAGATTTGGAAACTGTATTGGGAGCATTGATAACAAAAGATTCTGAAAGGTCATATTTTCCAAATGGCTTGGGATCTTTAATGCCATTTTCTTTGTTCGCTATCAGTTCCATGGCACCCGTTGAGGCCACAAATAAACAGGTATTGGTGTCGCCCTGATCCGGAGCTTCCTGAACATAATCCAATAACTCTGTGTATGAACTTGGGCGAGCAAAAGCTGCTGAAGTGATAAGGCAAAATAGGAATGAAAGGAACCTGATTTTTGACATGCTAAAAAATTAGCAATTGAAGGATGAAATGTAATTAAAAAAGGGACATCCGGCATCCGGCCATAGTCCCTTTTTTTAACAGGGGGTATCTACTATTAGACCGAGAGGCAAGTGAGGGGGTATGTCATCTCGTGCCCTTTAGGAGAAGTGATTGAGAGGTAGTCATTAACGTCTGAAAACTCATTTTTGTTTTGGACGTTGATACGGTGCTTATTTCCGTCAATATAAAGAGTTTTAGTAAAGCCTAAGTGTTTAGTATGAGTGCGAACTGAATCGGCAGAGACTGAAGAGATCGAGCGGCTAACACCGGCTTCGTCTTCTTTACTGAATGAGATTCTTCCATCTTCGATAACGAAGCTTTTTTCACCGAATGCAGTTTTGCACTCGATAGCTCCGGAAGCAGCATAAGAGTTGTATGTGTGAACCATCGCCAAAAGACCTAAGAAAGCAAAGAGTGATGTAATTTTCATAATGTTCCCCTGTTTTTTATAAGGATTTAGAAGTCCTATCCGCATCCCTTGTTGCATTAGGTTATACAAGCCAGATGCCAAAAACTTGGTCATGTATTCAGGTACTTACGAGGCGAAAGAGTGGGGGGTTATAAACAGGTGTCTAAAATGTAGGCAGTTATTTTTTGAAATAGGAGATATCAAAAGTGTTGGTGAGAAGCTTTTCTTTATCAATCCAGCACCCAAGAACTTCTAGTTGCGGGTTTGAACTTTCTGATTTGGCGCAATCACGGTTTTTACCAGTCGCTTTGTCTTTGCAGTAGCAGGTGTAATCATTGTGGGCCCAGAAGGTCTTACCGTAACTATTTCTGATAAGGTACTGGCACGAGTTGGCCGATTTACGGCTTCCCACTAAAGTAATGTAATGAGCTCCACAGTTGGTGTTAACTGCTTTAAGTAAACGTGGTGTGGCCCTTATATCACGTGCTGGCTCTTTTAAAATGCGCCCACAAAATCCAATGGAAACAGATCGCTTTTGTGAAAGCAGCGACTCAGTGACAAGTGCCAAAGTATCATTGTGTTCGATATTTCTTCCGGTTGATATAAGAGTCTCAGTTGGTTTAAATACGGCACTTTCCCGACATGATTTAAAAACTTTGTTCTCTAACCAGCCAAAAAGATTTTTGTGATGAGTTTCCTGGCGAAGAGGATTCAGGATGGAAATAAGATCTTCCCGTTTCCAGGGAATTTCAAATTTGCCTTCACTTCTCTTCGGAAGTGTTTTCATCAGGCGGTTAATTGCAATATAAAACCCAAGATTAGTTTGAGCAGGTACTAGAGTTTTGGCCTTGAAGAATTGGGTAAACAAAAAGAAAAGCTGGTCATCAGAATAAGCGACACCTTTTTTAAGAAGAGAAAATTCGCTGCGGATGTAGGAGATTTCGCAGTAACCATGCTTCTTTAAATCGGCCCATGCTAAAGAGAGAAGTGAGTAATCTAGTTTGCGTGGTTGCCAGTGAAGGCCGCGGACTTTGTGGATGAAGGCAACCCAAAATGGATTGATGACATCATCGTTATCTCGGGCAAACTCAAGGTTATAAACATTGGAAAGCGTCTGAGCATAACAAGTATTTAAGGCGCCTTGATTTTGGATGGGCAGCTCATTGATCAAACGGTGACTTTCGTAAAAGTTAACGTCTTCACAGGCCAGGGCCGTAAAGGATAATGCGATCAATAATATTGAGATGAGCTTTTTCATACCAACTAAACGGTATAAAAAAAACGATGGGATGGGAACCAGAAGAAATCTTTGCCCTACAACTCTTCTTCGTCGTCAGACTCAACGTCCTGATTTTGCTCTAGGTTCTCTTGATAAGCCTGAAGTTTTTCGCTGATATCGAGCATTTCTCCGTCATTTTCTTTTGCAATGCCTCCTGAATGAAGCTCTCTGACCTTGATTCCATCGTCGTAAATCATTTTGGCGTCAGCAGTTACGGTCATAGTAGAGTATGCCTTATCAGTCTGGATAAATTTATCATTCCAAAATTTGAATTTGAAGCTTCCATCCTCTGCCACAGCACTCACTTCAACCGCCTCGAGGGCGTGAATCCACCCTGAAAGTTTTTGCGCCAACCAGACCGTCGTATTGAGATTGAGGTTTTGAAAAGCTTCAACTCTGTTTCTCATTTCTAAAAGTTCTGCATAAGTAGAATGCGTATAAGACCCTCTAAGTACTGCACCAAGACCTGTTCCCTTGGCAAAATTTTTCTTTTTCCATTCACCAAGGACCTGGAGTTTGATCATGTCGATTAAATCTGGATCAGAGCTGAATTCCATCAGGTTTGCGTAGCCTGGAATGATTGTGACTTTGCGGTCACGAATAGCTCGGACTAATTTCTTGTAGAATTTTTGGAAGCCTTTTGGGTCTGAGACTCTGTCTGGAATCACCTGAGCAGATTTATTTTCAGCATCAAAAATGGCCAGTAGGCGAAACTTTCTTCTCAAAGAGGACATGCCACGACAAAGACCCATATCGGCCTTGAAAAGTTTTTCAAATTCAGGCTTACTGTTGGTGAAACTAAAATTGCTTTCGACGTTGGGGAAACGCAGATCCTTGGTGTGAGCTGCAAATTCTAAAATAGAGAGATTTTTGGAATCATTTAAGTCCAGGATCAGGCCCTGGTAGGGAAGATCATTGTGGAAAATACGATCAAAAATCGCTTCCAGGGTAGTGTAGCTCTGACGTTTTTTGAAAATTTGGGCATTCGCTGTGAGAGTTAGACTGAATGCCAGTAATAGAATGAGTATTTTCATGAAGGCAATTATCTACTGGCCCACAAAAGATCGGGAAAAATTTGAAAGAGTTTCCAGGGGTGTAAAACTTTTAGACAGGAAATTATTTAAAGCTGTTGATCAGATCTTTCTGGGCCTGGATTTCAATTTTCATGCTTCTTTTAAGCACACTTTCCAAAGCATAGTATTTTTTTACGGCGAATAGTGAGTAATTGAGGACAAGTGTTCGATTTTCTTTAATAGGGATGTATGAACTTACCTGAACACCTGAAGCAAAATATTTGGAGAAGGTCGTAAGCTCCCTGTAAGTTGTAGAGGAAGCGCTTTGCGAGATAACATCCAGTTTTTTCGCCTGAGTCACGGCCCTGATGACCTTAGAGTTGGGGAGTGTGCTGATATCGTCAGAATCAAAATGGGTTTGCATTTTATAAAAATAGCCGGACTCGCCTGGAACGATAACTTTGAAGCTATTCTCCGAAAACTTAGTGATTTTCTGTTCACCCAACACATGATTAAGAAATTTCTCATCACTTGTATTAATATGATCAAAAAAACCAGCGGGTTTTTGAACGATGTAAGCAGATTTTGAGATGACCATTTTAACATTGGGCTCGTTCAGAGAAGACAAGGTGTCTAAATCGTATAGGTCGTGATATTTTTTAAAAAATACTCCGGGAGAAACCACATCTAATGCATAATGGACTTCCCCTTTGAGTAGGGCTTCAGTGTCGGCAACAAATTGCACGGTATTTTGTTCTACGACTAGTGCAAAGGCAGTGGTAGATATGAGAAGATTAATAACTAGGGCACAAAAAAGTTTCATTATTTGATTTCCTTATTACGATTAAACTTATCGGTCATTATGAAGAAAAAAATGAGTACAAAAAGCAGGAGAGGTTTATGATTCGTCCCATTTGCCGTATGGGAAATCCCATTCTTAGAATTGTGGCCGCAGAAGTAAAGTCCAACGAGATTAAGACCGAGTCTTTTAGTCGACTACTCTTGGATATGCATGATTCCATGAAACACTATGGTGGGATTGGGATCGCAGCGCCACAGATTGGTGAATCGCTACAGGTTTGTTTGATTGAACTAGAAGATTTTAATCGTTATGGGCAGGAAGTGAACCTTCCTCTCACTGTGTTTATTAATCCTAAGATAGAGGTTCTAAATCCTGAGGCAGCGGGTTATTGGGAGGGATGTCTTTCAGTTCCAGGTCTTCGTGGTTTTGTGGAGCGCCCGCAACATATTCGTGTAAGCTATCTAGACGCCAAGGGTGAAAAACAACACTTAGAGGCCAAGGGATTTTTGGCGACTGTGATTCAGCATGAGTTAGATCATCTGTTTGGAACACTCTATGTCGATAGAATTAAGGATCTGAGTCTACTTACTTATCAAGAAGAATTTGATCAATTCATCAAGGAAAAATCGAGTATTGAATAATGGAAACATTGAAGCGTTCTGATGCCTTAAAACAACTGCTGATATTTGCCGGACCTATTATTTTTGGCCAGATCGGTCTGATGTTGATTGGTACAGGTGACATGATCATTGCGGGAAGATATTCGCGTGAATGTCTAGCAGCCATTGGTCTGGCGATTGCCATTCTTAATCCCATTCAGATTTCGCTATTAGGATTGCAGTTCTCTATTGGCCCAATTCTCGCTCAGATGAGAGGCAAAGGTGAGGACGTTAGTAGTGCTTACTGGACCATCATTTGCTACAGCATATTGGTGGCAATAGGATCTGGTCTTTTGTCCCTATTAACTTATTTCCTAGTGCCCTTAATCGATTATGGTCCCGAACTTAATCGAATCATCATGACCTATATTTTGATCACGAGTTTTTCTTCTTTTGGGTTGTGCTTATATCAGGGGATCAAGGAGTTTTACCAGTCTCAGGAAAAAACCTTTGCTGCCAATATCACCGCCATTGCTGCAGCCGTTTTTAATCTTGGACTTAACTATGCACTAGTCTTTGGGGCATGGGGATTTCCTTCATTGAAAGAGGCCGGTCTTGCCTGGGCGAGTTTAATTTGCCGAATGGTCATGTCGGGAGTTTTATTTTTTATGTCTTTCAAATTTTGGAAAACGACTAAGAAAATCGACTGGACCTTGATGGGCAAATTTTGGCGAGTAGGTGCCCCTATCTCTGCTTCTTTGTTTTTTGAAATCATGGCTTTTTGTATTGTGACTCTTTTTGTAGGCCGCTTCGCCGAAGATCAGATTGCTGCCAATAATCTAGCGCTTAATATTGGCTCTCTTGCTTTCATGATCCCACTTTCAATTTCCTCAGCTGTCGCCGTTAAGGTGGGACATGCCTATGGTGAAAAACATTTCTCACGGATTCATATTTATTCTCAAATGAGTTTATTGTTAGCGGTCTTTTTCGCCATTCTGATGGGTCTAGGATTTTATCTCTTCCCTCACGCCATTCTCTCTTTTTATACCGCCGACACCGAGGTCATTGAGTGGGGGAAAAAAATATTATTCTGGGTTGCTTGCTTCCAGCTTTTTGACGGAGCTCAGGTGACGTTATCGGGAATCCTAAGAGGTTTGAGTGTGACTCGCCCTTCTTCTATCGCTATTTTTATTGGGTATTGGATTATTGGAATACCACTTGGGTATTACCTTGGCTTCCATACTGATCTAGAAGCTCAAGGTTTTTGGATCGGGCTCGCTATATCATTAGCGGTAGTAGCACTTATGCTGGGAGTGGTATTAAAGTCTCAGATGCGTCTTCTGCTTAAGGCAAAGTGATTAAAAATCACCGTTACCAGGAACTAAAACATTTGAGCAGTCATACTTCAGAACGCCTCCCAAAAATCCTAATAAAGGATTGAGCCACCATTTACGGTCGGCAATCTTGAAAGACTTTGGAACCAGAACTGCGGCCAGCTCCTTAGAAGGCACCGCCCGTTTAATCGTTTTAACCTGGAACTCACCGTTGGCATTTAAGTTAGAGTAGCTATATCCCTCTTCCTGACCTTGGTAGTAAGTGTAAGGGTGAACATACCAGATGTTAGTTTTGACATAAAAAACAACTTTGAATTTATCGTAAGCCTCAGTGGGTAAACCGCTGATGTGCCCTTTGATATATTGGTTGGCAACAATGGAATCGACGATGACTTCAGTGCTTTTACAAGCATACTTATACTCTTTAAGTGTGTTCTTTGTTTCTGATCTCCAGCCTGCAAAAGAGGTACTCACAAACATAAGGGCCATTAATGCGGTCATCAGTTTCATAAAACTCCTAAAAATTGATTCTTTTCATTATATAATAGGAATAACGTACTTACCCGGATTTTACAAATGATTGACAGGATTGCTCAAGATATTCAGGCCCAAGGATGGAGTTATCAGGCGAAGGTACTGGATAGACAGCATTTAGAGTCTCTCTCTAGTCTTTTTGAAACAGATTTTGGACCGGCCAGAGTTGGTAGAAATGAGCAAAAGCAGAGAGTGGAAGAGATCAGAGGGGACTGGATCAAGTGGCTTGACCCCAAGGATCCTCCGGAAGAATTAAGCATTGAAATGAAATTCTTTGAGGATATCAAGCTCGAATTCAACCAGCAGTTTTATTTGGGTCTGAAAGACTTCGAATGTCATTTGGCAAAGTATCCTTCAGGCAGTTTTTATAAAAAGCACCTGGATCGTTTTGAAAATGATTCCTCTCGGTCAGTCTCCATCATTTTTTATCTGCATGAAGAGTGGAAACCAGAGTATGGTGGGGAATTGGTTCTGTATAATAAACAAAACGAAATCCTTAAAACAATTTTACCTGAGCCAGGATCTGTCATTGTTTTTATTAGTGAGGATTTTCCCCATGAAGTTAAGACTTGTACTCACGAAAGAAGAAGTCTTACTGGATGGATCCATACCAAGAATCTTACTTAAGGAAAAATATGAACTGCCCATTATGTGAGAGAGTTAAGCTAACCCAAAGTGGAAAATATCCCTACCTTGTTCACGAATTTAAAAATAGTTACCTTATGCTGGGAGAGCATCAATTTTTCGAAGGTTATTCTGTGCTTGTTTTAAAAGAACATTTTCGAGAAATGACAGATTTGCCTAAGAGTCTCCAGGTGGAATTCTTTGAAGAAATGATGATTTCTTCAAAGGCAATTGAAAATGCCTTTGGTCCCAAAAAAATGAATATGTGCAGCCTAGGTAATGTTGTTGATCACTTGCATTGGCATTTTTTCCCTCGTTACGAAAGCGATCCACAGTTTACTGATCCGCCTTGGCTCAGGATGAAAATGTTTGATAGTGCCAAGGTGACTCCGGCCCAAGCGCTTTTAAATATAGAAAAAATACGCCGAAGCCTCGCTTAAAGTGATTTTGTCAGGTTAATGTTAAGACAGAATGTTTATGAATTAAATCATTGCCAATAAAAGTCGGAAATACTTCAATTTACCCAGATCTTATTACATGGATGTGATTATGAAGATTTTTGCTCTTTTAAGTTTGCTCCTCGTTTCCCAAGCATGGGGTGGTTGGAGTGTCTCCTCTTACAATATTCGAAATTTTGATCATGACCGTATTGCGGGTCAAACTAATTTGACCGAATTAGGAAAGACCATCAAAGAATTCAAAAGTGATGTGATGACCTTTATTGAGGTTGTAAATCTTGAAGCTTTTCAATCTGTGGTTAAACAAAATTTACCAGGCTACCAAATCGCGAATTCAAAATGCGGCGGTGGTGGAAAACAAAAACTTGCGATTGTCTTTGATACGAAGGTTTTTTCGCTTGTGGGCCAACTTGAAGATCTGACTTTCTCGGGAAGCGCTTTAAAATGTGGGAGTCTAAGACCAGTTCTTTTGGTGACCCTTCAACACAATACAACCAAAGAAAAATACTTATTCGGCGCCATTCACCTCAAGGCCGGTGGGGAAGAGCGGGCCATGCAGCAGCGCTGGACTCAGTATGAATTACTGACCAAACTTGCCAAGCAATATAAGTTAGAAAAATTAGTTTTGATGGGTGACTTTAATACCACCGGCTACAATCTTAAAAATGAAGATTTTGATAAATTCGAAAAGTTTTTAACTTCTTCATCTCTTTCAACCATGTCAGAAAATCTCGGGTGTACCTCTTACTGGGAAGGCACATTGGGGACGGGGCGCCATCAGTCGTCAATTCTTGATCATATCGTTTTGAATGACGGTCTTAAGGCAACTGTGAAGGATGCCTTCGTTGGTTCGCATTGTGCCAAGCTGGACTGCAAAGACGCAACTCCCGCAGAGTTAGGCGTAAGTTACGAAGCTGTTTCTGATCACTGCCCACTTCAAGTAACTTTCAAGTAACTTCATTTCCACTTTTTCTTGGAATCTTGTTAAACTAGGGAGGTCAAACCTCCCTAGGAATTTAAATGAACTATTTATCAAATCGTGTAGAAAAATTAGCTGAATCTGAAACTCTTGCCATGGCCCGTTTGGGAAATGAATTAAAAGAGAAAGGCGTAAACGTTATCAACATGAGTCTAGGGGAGCCGGATTTTGCGACACCTGATTTTGTAAAAAATGCCGCCAAAGATGCGATTGATAAAAACTTTTCCTATTACACACCAGTTCCGGGTTATAAAGAATTGCAGGAAGCGATCGCCAATAAGTTCAAGCGCGATAACAATCTCAATTATAAGCCATCTCAAATTGTTGTTTCGACCGGTGCCAAGCAGTCCATCATTAATATTGTAATGGCGGTGGTAAATCCTGGTGACGAAGTGATTCTGCCAGCACCATATTGGGTAAGTTACTCTGAGATGATCATGCTCAATGAGGGGAAGGTAATCACTCTTGAAACTGATTATAAGAGTGATTTTAAAATCACTCCCGCACAGTTAGAAAAAGCCATCACTCCCAAAACAAAATTGTTTTTGTTCTCAAATCCTTGTAACCCGACTGGGACGATGTATTCTGAAGCTGAACTGCGTGCTCTTGGTGAAGTCTTTAAAAAATATCCCCACGTGCTGATTTGTGCTGATGAAATTTATGAATACATAACTTTTGAAGGGAAAATGTTTTCCATTGGCTCTATTCCCGAACTTACTGACAGAACAATCACTGTGAATGGTCTCTCCAAGGGATATGCCATGACGGGCTGGCGCTTGGGTTATATCGGTGCTCCTCAGGCGATAGCTTCTGCCTGCGTGAAGATTCAGGGACAATTTACTTCTGGGGCAAACTCCATCACTCAACGAGCGGCCATCACAGCAGTCAGTGCCGATCCCTCGGTTGTGAAACCTATGCAAGATGCCTTTTTGAAACGAAGAAATCTTTTGATTTCTTTGATGAAAGAAGTTCCACACATCAAAGTCAATAATCCTGGCGGAGCCTTTTATCTATTTCCAGAAGTGTCCTATTATTTTGGAAAGAAATATGGCGACACTACGATCAAAGATGCCAAAGATCTTTGTATGTATCTTCTTAATGTGGGTCATGTGGCCATGACTCCGGGTGGCGCATTTGGAGCGCCCAATTACATTCGTTTATCTTATGCCACGTCAGAAGATATTATTCGTGAAGCGGTGACCCGTATCAAGAACGCTTTAAGTGAATTGAAGTAATCATCAGATTTATATGAAGATTAAATTAAGGTCTTAGCGACTCACTGATCAAAGACTGAAAAGTCATTTCTCAGGTATCTTCGGCGGCAACTTATCCAATATGGGTAAATTGTCTAAATGAGGAGTTAAAGATGAAGTCTGCTTTCTTCCTTTGTCTAATGTCTTTCAGTTTTATGGCATGGTCTACTCCAGAGTGGAAGATCATTGCCGAAACAACCTCTGCCTGCAAAGAAAAGCGACAAGTGCTGGCCAAAGAAGGTGAGGGATTCGTGTATATCGCCGAGGGCGACACCAAAACAAAACTATTTGCGGCCGATGGAAGTTCTTTTACTGAACAAAATGGAAAAGCCGTTGTTTATTCAAATACCAGTGATAAAACGTTAAACGAAACTGCCAAACGCTTCACATTCATCCAGCCAAGCATGGTTGATGGTAATCCACCTAAGTTAAGTGCCGCCATCAATGGTGTAAAAGAAAATTGCAAGATGATCCTCAAGTAGCATGGGCCCAACTCATACCCGGTCTGAATCAGATACTTTCGGTGAAATCGAAGTGCCTCAAGATCGGTTATGGGGGGCGCAGACTCAAAGATCAATAGAGCATTTCTCTATCTCCGTTGAGAAAATGGACATCCATTTAATTAAGGCGATTGCCTTAATTAAAAAAGCTGCAGCTCAAATTAATTATGAATTGAAGTTACTTCCCCTTGATAAATCCCTGGCAATTAAAGGCGCGGCCGATGAAGTTCTCAGGGGTGACCATGGAGGAGAATTTCCTTTATCTGTTTGGCAGACTGGCAGTGGCACTCAGACCAACATGAATGTGAATGAAGTCCTTGCTAACATCGCCAGTGAGATCATGGAAGGCGAAAGAGGGGCAAATCGCAAAGTTCACCCTAATGACGACGTCAACAAATCCCAGAGTTCAAATGATGTCTTTCCAACTGCCATGAGTATATCGGCAGTTCAGGGTCTTATTATTGACCTGATTCCTGCTGTTGAAAAATTGCAGGAGACGTTCGAGAAAAAGTCGCAAGATTTTATAGAAATTATAAAAGTCGGCCGGACCCATTTAATGGACGCAACCCCACTGACACTGGGACAGGAATTTTCGGGTTACGTTCAGCAGTTAAAAAATGCCTGTACTCATCTTAAAAAGTCTCTTCCCCATTTGCGTGAACTGGCCCTCGGTGGAACCGCCGTAGGAACGGGGATTAATGCTCCCCACGAGTTTGCTTCAAAAATGGCACAAAAAATTTCGGAATATACAGGTCTGCATTTTGAATCGGCTCCCAATAAGTTTGAAGCTCTGGCGACTCATGATGCCCTTGTGCAGGCCCATGGGGCCATTAAGGGATTAGCCGCTAGTTTATTTAAAATAGCCAACGATATAAGGTGGCTTGCTTCGGGGCCTAGAAGTGGTCTTGGGGAATTAATCCTTCCGGAAAATGAACCAGGCTCATCCATTATGCCAGGGAAAGTTAATCCAACACAGTGTGAAGCACTAACTATGATCTGTGCTCAGGTGATGGGAAATGATGTCACCATATCGATTGGTGGGGCCTCTGGAAATTTTGAGCTAAATGTCTATAAACCACTTATTATTCATAATTTTCTTCAAAGCGTGAGACTACTGACTGAGGGCTGCCATTCATTTGATGATTTTTGTGTCAGAGGCATTGAGCCTAATCGTGCCAGAATTGATCAACTCTTAAATAATTCATTGATGCTCGTAACAGCACTGAATCCTCATATTGGATATGACAAGGCAGCTGAAATAGCCAAGAAAGCACTTGCTGAAAATAAATCCTTAAGACAAGCCGCCATTGAGTCGGGTTATGTAACGGCAGAAGAATTTGATCAATGGGTAAAACCCGCAGACATGACTAATCTCTATTCTTAAATTTTTATACCGACTTTGGCGTAGAAGAAACGCAGAACCCATAAAGGGCCAATGAGTAGAAATGCCAAATCTTGAAAGAAGGAAGGTTTTTTTCCTTCAACTTTATGGCCATAGAATTGGGCGATCCAAGACAATATAAAAATAAACATGGAAGTAGGAAGAAGAATTCCAGCGTTTGCCAGCTGGTGGCATATCCAGCACATGATAAGGGTTAATATAAACATTCCGAGAAACATCATAAAGTTCAGTGTCAGGTAAAAAACCAGACAGCAGACCACGAATAGAGTTGCCCAATTTAAATAGGGGATACTTTCAAAAAAAGTCGGAGTAGGTATAGTCCATAAAATGCCGATTACCGAGAGCATGATAAGTGGCACACAAATTTTGTGAATGAGTTGGTTGGTGGTATTTTTATGGCTTACCCCATATTCTGCCATCCACTGATCAAATGTACGCATTTTAAACCTCTTTTAATTTTTCTGAATCATTAATGTTTTAACTTCATCATAATGAAGTTGTGCCTTGTCGCGACAATTGACAAAGGTCCCTGAGCGCTTTAGTTCCTTGGCGGCGTCAACGCAGCCTTTCATGTAAGAGGCCCTTAAGTGGTCCAGCGCCGTATCTACCGTGACGAAATCTGATAGAGGCTCCTGACGAACCGATACCTGACTACAACTATAAAGAAATAACAAAAAGATAAATTTTATCACATCCTTATTCTGCCACTCATGATGGGTGGCTTAAAGAGAAAATTTGGGGATAATATTCACATGAAAATACTCCCCGTGATCTTGTTGCTGTCTTCTTTTCAAAGCTGGGCCAGATCTCAAACAAATCTTAAGCCCTTTGTGACTGATTACTGCACAGCTTATGTTGAGGGGACTCGCGAACAACCGAATCTGTGGAAACATTGCTGTGAAGAGCATGATCTTTATTTTTGGGCCGGAGGTTCTCTGGATGACCGAAAGACCTCTGATTTAAGACTTAAAACATGTGTTGAAAAAACAGGTGCAAGAACTCAAGCCGTTCTCATCTATACAGCTGTTTCGATCGGCGGATCTTCGCCCATTCGCTTTAAAACGAAGCAGTGGGGCCACGCTTGGGAAGGTCGACAACGTTATGTCTCCCTGACTGAAGATGAAACATCTAAAATTATTTATCATCTGGATACACATAATCAAGAAATGTCCGCTGATCTTAAACAATCCCTTAAAGAACAACTTAACTCTCGCCTGGATTCTAAATGATTTATTTTTTTCTATTACTTGCTAGTTTTTCAACTTTCGCAACCTCTGACATTAAATGTGAAGCAACCTATGATCAAGTTGGAGTAACCCGTCAGAAGGTGAATTCACTTCATGATTATTATTATTGTTTTGGTTATCACCATGGCAAAGACAGAGCTTGGATGATGGATTACTTCAGAAGGGTTGCACAGGGAAGAAATGCTGAGGTCTATGGATACTCATCTTTAAAGTCAGACCTGATGATGAAACTTCTCGATCTGCCTACACTGGCATCGCGGCTCTATTCTGGTATGCCTGATCAATACAAAGAATGGCTAAAAGCCTACGCACAAGGGGCCAACCTCGGATTTCAGGAGGGGAAAAACTCCCAGGAATTTAAAGATCTGGGATATGAGCCAGAAAGCTGGGAGCCAGAGCATTCAATTCTCGTTTTGGTTCTTCAGTCATTTGATCAAACACGTAAAACTTTTTTTCGTGACTATGAAGAAGAAAAATTTAAAGAAAAATGGAAAGAGAATACAGAAGATCTTTTTAACGAGGATAATGTCCCATGGTCAAATACTATTCTGAGAGACGGAGAGTATGAGTCCAGCAAAGTCGCTCATAAAACAACCTATACTCCTCCATCTAAATCGAAGCTGTGGGAGAACTTTCCCGATGTATTCGGTAAAGAGTCAGGGTCAAACAATTGGGTTGTTGGAAAAACAAAATCCAAAACAGGCTATGCCATGCTTGCTAACGATCCCCATCTTGATTTAAAAACACCTCTGTTTTGGTATTGGATTAATCTTCAAACTCCTGAACTGAATGTCATTGGTGGATCTGTCCCAGGAGTTCCGGTTATCGTGAGTGGTACAAACGGAAAAGTGGCTTGGGGCCTAACCAATGCCTACATTAATACGGCTGATGCTGTTTTTATCAAGGACTATCCTGAAGACTTTCTTGTTTCTTTCAGACCAACTGTAAAAGTAAAATTGGGCTTTTTACAACTGCCTTTCTTTTTTAAAAGCTTTGAGAAAACCAAAAATGGAGATCTCATCCTTCCACTAGAACTGGGTAATCAAGACAAAATGGTTCTCAGATGGACCGGCTTCGGACTTAAGTCTGCAGACCTTCTTCCTATGTTTAATTTGCTGAATACCACTACCGTGACGGATATGGACGAAAAATTAAAGCAGGTGGGGCTTCCTGCATGGAATTTTGTTTTCGCTGATACCAAGGGGGACATTGGTTACCGTGTGGTTGGGGAAGCTTACAAGGATACACAGAAAGATTCGTACGGTGTTTCATATGAGAAGTTTAATGAATTTGCGAAAAGAGACTTATTGGACCCAATGGAGCGCCCACATGTCCTGAAACCTAAACGTGATTACGTCTATACTGCTAACAACCGCCACTGGCCTGTGAACTCAAAATTCTATGGGGGAAGGGGATACAGTTATTCATTCAGAGGTTTTAGAATTGATGAACTCCTTAAGGACGGTCAGCATGATGTTCAGAGTTTCAAAAAAATCCAATGTGACCGCCAAGTCGTTGACGCGCGATTTTTTGTCCAGAAGCTTCTTCGTGTAATGGACATTCCAGAGTTTAAAGGCTGGGATTTTAATGCGCAGGAAAACTCTCAGGCCCCGTCAGTCTATCGCCGCTTGATGGATTTGTTGATGGAAGGCTGGCAGGTGAACGAATACGCATTATTCAACATGCTTGATAAGTTGAATGAAAAACAAAAAAGTGAAGTTTCATCTTTTTATAATGTTGCTAAAAAGCAAGTTGCGGGAAGAGGCTGGGGAGATTTTCACCGCTTAACTTTTGCTCATCTTTCAAAAAATGCTGATTGGAAATTCTCACCAGAGATTCCAGGTATTGGTGATAATCACAGTGTTGATCCGGGAACATCAAAATGGGATCCTGACAGTAAAAGTTACGAGCAATTTTCAGGAGCTTCGATGCGAATGATTATTGTGATGAAGGAAGTGCCTGAAATTCATTTGGCCCTTCCAGGGTATAATCGAAACTATACTCAGCAACAGTCATCTATCCCTTCTTGGGCGGAATGGCGTGCGTGCATTTATAATCAGGTGAGTTTTAAGTAGATTGAAACCGCTCTGGAACTTATGAGACATAAATTCCAAAGCGGTTGAAATGAAAATAAATTAGAGTCCGAGATAGTCTTTACAACGTTTTTTACCACCGCCAAGGACGCGGCCGACAGATGATGTAATAGCTTCAACACAGGCTTCATAAACCTCATCGTTATCTACTTCATCTCTCACATAGTGAACTGGTTTGCCATCTTCATCCACACCAAGAAGGCCCTTTGCAACTGAACCTGGAGTCCAGTATCCGCCGGGAGTAATAGTATAATAGCAGTCATATGTTCCGTAAGAAGTTGTTGATGGATAGACATATCCATCAAACATTCTTTCAATTAAGTCAGTCTCGTTTGCTTTGATTTCTTTACAGTTTGTGCTACCTGCAAATTTTTTCAACCATTCATTTGGAGTAATAGGTTTAACGATGCTTCCAGGAAACCCTGCATCCATAGCGTAGATTGTACCATTTTCATTTATCACTGGAGTTACGTGATACCACCAAGTCTTGAGTCCGACTTCACCAGTCTTTTTAGTATAAAAAAGAAAAAGTTTACCAGCGTCGATATCCTGATTTCTCTTGAAATCATAAGCCCAAACCAGTGCTCTGTTCGAACAGATTGAGGCCCCAACTTTAATAAGATCTCGGTTCATTTTTGAAAACAGAACTTCCTTCTTGTAACCTTTTTTGGAAATGTCAGTCATCTTCCAGTTTGGGTAGTTTGTTAAAACTACTTCTTGAGCGAAGGCAGAAGAAGCCATTCCGAGGGCAATGGCGATCACAAAACTTTTCATGAAAATTTCCTTTTATGCGAATAAAAATAAACTGGGCCTTTAAACCATTCTTGTCACACTCTTTCCACCTGAATGAAAAAATGTCACAGCTTTTTGGGCCCATTAGTCTAAGGGGTCGTAATTCCGAAACTGGCCGGGACCTCACTTGAAGCCTCAAAGAGGCTTTGTTATAATGGTAAGTGGTCGGAATAATGGACTTTAATGGTTGTAGTCCGATTAAAGCGCTCAAGAATTATTTCCGTTTGACCGATAAAACTTATGAGCATCTTTGTTGGAGCTCTTAATTTGGAGGTACGTTTATGGGTAACAAACACGAGTCACATGGACAGAAAAAGAAGCTAACGAAAAAAGAATTGAAAGCACAAAATCACGCGAAGTTGATGGCGTCGAAAGGTCAAGGCCAGCCTTCAAACGTTGTTGATATTAATGCATTCAGAGATCAGAACAAAAAAGCTGCTTAAAAAACCATACTACAGGGAAGGCAGCAACGCCTGCCTTCCTTATGGTTTGAATCTGTTATCTTCATCCCCGTTAACGCCCACCAGATAGGTTGATTTTTCTAGTGCCCCCCCCAATAAGTGCTTGGTAGCTGTGAACTTTTCCCTAAATGAAAGGGGGAAATATTGAGGGCTTAGGAGAAATAGGCAACGAAGGTCTTGTCACTGTAGTGAAAAAAACTATTGGTTTATGGTGTCACCGGTGTCTAGATTCATGTCTGTGGACTCTGGAGCTGAAGGCTCTGCTTCTGGAGGCGTCATAGACTCTTCTGGTGGTGTCATAGACTCTTCTGAAGGAGGAGCGATAGGCTCTTCAGAAGGAGGAGCGATAGGCTCTTCAGAAGGAGGAGCTATAGGCTCTTCTGAAGGCGGAGCGATAGGCTCATCAGAAGGAGGAGTGATAGGCTCTTCTGAAGGAGGAGTGATAGGCTCTTCTGAAGGAGAAGGGAGAGCGTTCTCTTGAGTTGAAGAGACTGCCTCCTTAGTTTCGACGGAAATTCCTTCAGGGACATTGGCAGTTACTGGAGCGGGTAGCTCCCACTTTTCTTTTTTACAACTTGAGGAATTTCCAAGTTTGCATCCCAGTTCAAAAGCTTTATCGGCCTCCTCATTCTTTTCAAGCCGGGCCAGCATATTTGCGTAATTAAAACACCCGAGAGCAACTTTTTGCTTCTGGCATGAAAGGCGCATGGCCCTGAGGGCTTCAGATTCTTCTTCTTGAGCAAAAAGGCTCAGCGAAAAGAGGCACAGGATTACAACAAGTTTCATATCACTATTTATCGGCAAAATAGAAAAAATAATTAAACTAAATATTGCTAGGATGCTAGGATGCCGTTATGTCCAATGCCCATTATTTCTACTTCCTAATCCCTATAGCCGAGCTTGAGCGGATTGTGGGGGAACACCAGAAAGACTTTGAAGAGCTTATAAGTGATACTTTTTCTGAAAGCGAGATCATGCCTTTTGAGGCTAAACTTGATGCCATATCCGCTGTTTTTGTTCAACCAATTATTAGCGAACTTAAGTTTGAAGATTTTTATGCCAAAGAAAGTGAAGCTATCAAACAGCGCTCCTTTTTTGAAGAATGCCATAGCTCCATTTGTCTTGAGAATCTTCCAGATTTTCATATTAACCCTTTCCAGATCACCTATTTGATTGAGTTATTGAGAAACTTTGATGAGGTATTAATCGACAGGGGGGGAGTGAATGAATTGGAGTTTAAAAAAGATTACATTGAGGGACTTAAGAAATATAAAAATATTTTCTCTCTGATTCCTCAAGACGAAGTTAAACCACTGGAAGTAAAAACAACTAAGCCAGTGGATCCCATCGATTTTCTGATCTTAGATGTTTATAAAGAATTTGATCGACTGCATAGTTTGGGACTTATTAATGTGGTCATGGAGCAGATCGAAGAGCACTCTGAGAAAATGAAAAAAACCTTTTTGGTTATAAAAGAAGAGAAACTAGATGCTTCGACCCTCCTGAGAAAGTCAGGTTTAAATGCCAAAGATTTTGATGATAACTTAGAAAAGTTGAAGTTTTTTCTCAGAAAAATAGTCTGAAATTTAGCGGAAATTGAGGGGCTTAAGCATAAGTCGGATGCCAACATTGAGGTAAGAAACTTCAAGGGGATTTTTATGCAATACACTGAACCACGAATTTTACCAGACTCAACTCCCAATCCCAACGAGGGGCAAAACATTAAGCCCCATGAGACTGATGTGGAGGCAGCTCCCTTAGAGGTTGCTGATGATGCTGGGATTGATCTTGACGAAGAAAAGAAGAAAATTTATCCCAAAACGACTCCCCCTGAAATGTTCAGGTTGTTATGTGGTGGGTAAGGGCCAGTAACGAACACGATCGGAAAGATTTTGGTCCAGAGTTTGGAATCGACTATGCGCGATTCGCCGATAGTCCTAATCCTTCTGTAGATGGGAAAATATTTGAGCACATCGAAAATAGACTCTTTACTCATTTTGCAGAAGATTTTAATCAGATTGAAATAATCGTTCGAAATGGATTTGTGATCGTAAAGGGACAAGTCAAAGATGAGGTCACTAGGAAATTAATTGCTGAGGATGTCTGGCGAGTTGAGGGAGTGAAAGAAGTCATTAATCAACTGTCTCTTCAATCAAGCTGACCTCTTCCTTTCAATGTTGCTTCCAGTTTTAATTGATAAAATGCCATTAATTCACTTCTTACTGCTTCACCCTCAATGATTCCTAGTGCGTGTGCAATGGCTTCGAGTGTCGCCATACCGGCTTCAGTGGTTTCCACGCGCATATGGAGGTCAGCAGTATTAGGAGTGCTAATCTTGACTCGAGGAATGTCTTTTAGCTCGTGATGGCGGTAATGCACCTTACTGGCCTGGCGCCAGTTTCCATCAGGAACGATAAGTTGAATAGGAAGGGAGCTCTCCGAAACAACTTGTTCATTAAGTTCAATGGCATTGTCTGCTGGATAAAATAAAAAAGTTCTATAAGCAGGGGAGAGTAAATCGCTGAGATCAAGGGCCGTGTGGTCTTCCCCGCGGATACGCATCTCGCTGTTGGTAAGTGCATTTAATGCGAGTCTACCAGTATTTGTTGTTCGCTTGAGTTCCTTGGCATGAATAATTAATGAAATTTTCGTGGCCAGAGTTAGCTTTGGAGTGTGGGCGCAAATACAGCGGTCTTTATGCAGAAAGCAGCTCTGACAGGGGTCCTGAGGTTTTCTTTTTCTCTTCTTAGAGAATTTTTTCCAATTTTCTTTAGTGAGTTCCCAGTACTGTGCATGAGTTAAATTAGGATCCGCATATTTCGCAGGTCGAATATCAATTAATTTTGCACCAGTTTTTTCTTTCACTCGATGTGAGCGGGTATTTTCCAGAGCATTGGCGAAGATTAAAGATTTTAGATCAAGAGTATGAAAAGCAAAATCCATAATAGGATTCACGGCTTCAGTCATGATGCCCTTTCCCCAATGCTGCTGACTCAGCCAGAAGCCTCGATTTTCGGGGATCCCAGGATGGAAGAGTTCCACTGCACCAATTAATTCGGTCGGATTCGATTTAAGAAAAATGCCCCAATTCCAGCGAGTTTTACCCTGATGTGGAAGTACAACGTTTTTTATAAAAAACTCGGCCCCATCTTCTGGATAAGGCCAGGGCACACGGGCAGACAGGAACTTGATTACTTCATAATGAGCAAAGTGTTTTTGGTAAGAAGTGGCATCTGAGAGTTGAACTCCACGCAAAATAAGACGAGGGGTTTCAAAAGTAGGGATAGTCTCGAACATAATCCAGTATCCTATTATAAGATTGTCTACAATCATAGAATTCTCTTAGAATAGGGTTATAAAATTAAGTTATAGAAGGTTTCAAATTGAATGATTTTAAAGGCAGTTGGGAAAAAGACATTCTCATCACCCAACAGGAAGAAAATCCGGTTTTTACGGAAGCGAAAGTTTTCCTGGCCTTGAAACTTGCCATTACCTCTGAGAGCTATCTTCAGGCTAATTTTTTGAAATTAACCAGCGACAAGAATATCGACCTGACCCACTTTCGGAATAAGGGGCTATTGCTAAGTCGCTCTGCTGATATTCTCCAGGCGCAATCTCCCCAAGAGCTTTGCTCGCTACTTAAACAGATACTAAATGTAGAGAAAATTGGAATTTATGCCAAATGTCTTTTTGCTTTCTTTGAGCACTCCATCTTTGACATAGGATTATTCATTGAGCAAAAACTGGGCTCATCGTTTAAAGTCCCCGGCAGCAATCTTGATTTAGATATTTTCTTTGGTGACTATTCGCGCTCATTTGGTGGAATTCATCGAGACGGGGCCAACCTGACGTTCGTCTACTCGAATAAGCAAATGCACTTTTGGGAGTTTGATGTTTTGGAAGAAGAGGCCAATAAACTTTCAAAGGGAACAAATGTCGGGAGCGCAAAAAGTAGTGGCTCATTTTTCTTCCCTGAGGAGCAGCAGGACGCCTTGTTCAAACGAATCGAAAAAGATGCACTAGTGTTGAATTTAACCAAAGGAGATTTGATTTACTGGCCCACGCACAAATGGCATGTGGCGATTAATAAATCAAATGAAGTCAATTTAACCTTGAACATTGCTATGTACAAGTCTGATAAAAAGCAAGTGATTGACTCCCTCCTGTCTGGTCTTTCGCAAATTGATCACTATCCTTTTTTTGACGTGGATGCTTTTTTAGATCCAGAATCCAGAGAAGTATTTGCCGAAGATCAGTTTACTCTTCTCGTTTCTAGTGTCAGTCAAATGAAAGCAGATTTTGTAAAAACAAGAAGTCTCATTCTAGGTAAGCATTTAAGTTCTTTTGGGATTGAGCCCCAGGCCCTAACACTATATCGTCTTGTGCGTGGAAATGTGCCGCTTGAAAGCCTCGAAAGCCTTAAGGTCTTGAGACCCGCTTTGTTTAAAGTCTTTTATACCGTCGAGGATGAGACAGTCGTAAAATGTTATTTTTTCGGTGATAGCATTAATCTAATCTACCACCCATCAGTCATTAAATTGATCAATTTTTGTAATGATAAAACTCTGTTTCGCTTGCAGGACTTGCTAGATCATAACAATGAACCCGACAATAAAGTCTTACGTCGCAATATTCATCATTTTTTTCGGTTTCTGGCCCTGAGTCCTGGTACAAAGACCATCAGTGAATCTTTTTAAAGACACAATAAATAGAGTCTTGCTTGGTGCCACGGGGTCTCAAGGGTAAAATGTTTCTTTGTGTCTTCTTCATATTTCTCTATGCTCGAAATTTCATCAGTTATGCTGGTATTGATAAAATTGATAAAAAGAAAGGATTGTAGACAAGCATGTACCTTTTTTTACCAATACCTCATACAAGGTAACGAATCTGTTACCTCCAAGATAAGGGGTTATTAATTCAATGACAATTGCTTAAAGCGATGCACTGTATGCTATTTATCGTCTTTATGAATAGGCGTTTAATGATACCTTATACACATGGGGAGTAGCTCACTCAATTAGAGTTTTCAAGTCGTCATCACGGTTTCGACCCGATTTGAATGTAAAGAGCAAGACCATAAATCTACATGGAGGATTTATGTCTAATTTACTGGTTCTGGTTTTTGCTACATTTCTAATGTCCTGCTCGTCCTTTGAAGGTAGGCGTTTGGGAGAGATCTCATCTCCAGGTTACCAATATGGAAAACAAATGGATGAAAAATCGTTGAGATCAGGATTCATGGAGCGATAATCAATAATCAATAATCAATAATCAATAATTAATGGATAAATGATCATCATCTTTATTATTATATGACAATTGCTAAGACTCAAGGTACGGCCTTGAAAAAAACTTATGGCTTCAAATCGCATGGCAATGATTCCAGCGAAAAGAAAAATCGCTAATCCTGTTGCAGCTGAACTGATGAAAAGCTCCATCCCTTAAAATTGGTTGTATCGAATAAAACGAATCTAAAGATAGTCTTTATCCATTTTTTTGAAATTGAAAAATCTAATACAATTTGAACATAGCTTCTGCAATATTGTAGAACACGGAGGGCATTATGTTGAAAATCGTGTTTAAAAACTTGGAACCATCTCAGCTTGCAAGAGAAATTGTGAAGGATAGGATTGAGCCTATTGTCGAGAAGTTTCCTTCCCTTGCTGAGCATAAGGTGACTCTCACTTTGGAGATGGAAAATTCACCAAAACAGGCAGGTCCTGACCTCTTCACAGTTAGTTCGATGGTTACTGGTAAAAACTTTAAGGATTTAAGGATAAAAAAATCTTCACAAAACCTTTATCTTGCAACGGCTGATCTTGCAGATGGACTCAACGAACTTTTAAGTCGAGAAAGTGACCGTCTCTTCAAGAAAAAACGTAAACCACAAATTATTGAAGGAGAACTTTATGAGTAATATTTATCACGATCATTTAGAAAAATTAAGAAATATCAAGACTCATTCGCGTCCAGCAGTGTCGCTTTACGTTCCTCTCAAATGGAATGATTATGTACCAAGCAAAACTTTTTCTACCTTGATTAAGGCAGCAGATGGGCTCATGGTTAAGGGTGGACATTCTAAGTTAGAGATCATGACTCCAGACTGGGATCGATGGATAAAGCAGGGTACTGTCACTCTCGCAATTTTTCATCACAATGGGATCACTAACATGATTCCTCTTCCTACGAGGATGGAGCCGAGAGTTGTTGTCGCGAATAGCTTCCATATAAAACCAATTGTGACTGCATCGAATGAATACGTTGACGCCCTTTTGTTGCATTTTAATGAAAGAGGAGCGTGCCTATATAGAGTCAACGCAGTGGAAGAAACATTGGTTGATAGTTATCTACCTTCTAAGATTTTGCCAAAAAATGACTGGCCATCTAGACTAGATAGGCAGTCACTTAGAAGTTTTTTGGAATTTCTCCAGCAAGAAGTTTGTGGGTCAATCCAAAATACTACAAAAATATTAGGAGTTACTGGAGCATCGTTTAATGAACTTCAATCAGAGTCTTTTTGGAGAAAGGTTCAACTACCCGTTGCCTTCTATGATGACTCATTTCGATTAGCTTTGCCCCAGAACGCCTTTTCGATCATGAGATTTCGTTTGGCGCAGATAGTGAATGAAAGACATGCAGATTCAGTTATGAGAGCTCTTAGCGGTGGAGTTGCATCTAAAGAACACGTTTCTGTAAGTTCTTTAGCAGCTAAGATTCTTAAAAAAGAAATTAAACAACTTTGTGTTTCATTGGATTGCATGTTCTTTGGTGAGATTGACCCAAAAGCTGGGAATGTGAAAGTAAATAAGTTTCAACTTAATGCAAATGACGATGACCTTTTGGATGATCTAGTGGAGTTGGCAATTGCGAACGGGGTTCAGGTAAGTGTTGTACCGAAAAAATATTTACCGAATGGTAGAAGCTTTGTGGCATCATAAATTGAGAGAAATGACACAATTATTGTTTTTTTCACTTTAGGGATTGTGGATTCTTGAAATCATTGCGAGTTTAGTACCGCATTGAGCTTAAGGATTTAAGGGCACATTTTTAAGAGAACCTAATGTTTGATGAATACATTTTTTATCTTTAAATTAGTTCGTTGAGATCGACTTGTTTTCAAATGCCAATAGCTTTCAAAATCCTAGCTGGCTGAACAAAAATGCAAATTTTGTATACATTATTATCGAGTACCTTTGGGGTGCTCTTTTTTATGATGCCACATCAAACTATTTACTTCTGCTGAACCTCTCAGATCCCAAACTTACTAAAATGTATTAAGAAGTTTTGAAAAACTCGATTAAGGCCAGATATCTATGTAGGTTTGAAAGTGGCGGGAGAGGGCCCGGTCGAACCCCTTTAATAAGAATTCGTAAATGAAAATGTTTCTGATAAAAAGGAGCATCGGAGATTTGAACTCCACGCAAAATGAGACA
>JAIFLR010000014.1 GCA_020048985.1 Halobacteriovorax sp.
AATAAATCCTTGGAATGACTTCCTTCTCTGCTTCGGTATCAATTAGTGATTTTTCGTGGCAAAGGATGATTGAGGATCCACCAATATTACGAAAATAGCTCGCATCCGAAAGACAGCGTCTCTCTATCGTTCCCCACTTTTCAGAGAGACACACATAGAGGACGGAGAGATCGGATAAACGAAGCTTATCCCTCATTTCTCTTCCGCAATATCGGCAGTTACAGAGCCAATTTTAATTTTGGCCTGGGCCTTAAGAAGCCTATGGTACTTGTCATCGCTGAACCAAAAATAAAGGTCACCGTCTTTTAGGGTCTCGCCTGTGTACCTGGTGGTGGCGTGGACTCTAATCGCTTTCACATTGTCGGCAAGTTCAGTGTCAATTTCTTCACGGCCTTCAACTTCTGATTTGAGAATCAGTATTTTCGCCTTGTTAATTATCGGTATGTGATAAATATCCCCATTTTTCAAAGGAAGTCCCTGGAAAAAGAACAACACTGAAAAAGGGTCGATGCTGAAATAAGGAATATGACCGTTCTTCTCTTTATTCTTAATCGTGTTATCTGATTTCTTCTGTTTATAAAACCAAAAGGTTTTCATCTGGTCACGATCATGTAATTGAAGGTCATCGACATCCTGCTTACTCTCTCTTTGAATTAGTGAATAACGAGTGGAGAGGAATTGATCGGTAGTGACATAAGTGTCAACCGTATCATCGACTTCATAAATGTTACTGTAAAAAGGAGCTGACTTAAAACGTGAGTGAAAATGCCAAACTTCCTTGCCATTGATGAGTTTCTTCCCTCGGTTGGTTACCATGATTTTACCAACTGTCATTCCCATATAATGTATATCAAGGAAGACTTTTTCATCTACAAAATGGTTTGGTTTATAGTTCTTCCAAACTTTCTCAGCATTACTGTTAACTGCCTGCATTTCCTCAGGATAATCCACGGGAAGTTTGCTGGCCTTAGGGCCAAGACTTACGGGTAGAGGTGGTTTTATGATCTGCGGAGTTTTATCTTTTTTGGTAACGACTGGGGAAACTTTTTTATCTTTTGATGGAACAGCTGGAGCTGCCGCTACTTTGGGCTCAATGGCTTCAACCTCAAACTTCTCAAGAAGATTTTCCGGTGCCTTAACCTGGGCTTCAGAAGTGGCCTCATCCGGAGCATCTAAAGATTCCTGGAAATCCTTGTCCTTCAAGCTAGAGGAGCACCCACTCAAAATAAGCATCGCCAAAAAGCAAATTTTCACTCTTATCCTTTGAGATAACTATTTAATAAAATTGTAATTTATTGGGCGCCAGAATCAAGGTGGAGAACTTTGCTTAAGCCCTGAGCGAGCTCTTTTTCCCCACTGATAAACTCAACTTTGACCTTCGTGAAGAGAATACGTGAATCAAGAGAGACTCGTTTCATCTTCACCATGTCTTTCTCACTGCAGATAATAATTGCAGACTGCTGGGAAGCCTTGATTAAAAGGTCGTTAACGTCTTCAGGGGTAAAAAAGTAGTGGTCTGGAAAACTCGCCTTTTCAGTAATTTCAACCCCAAAACTCTCCAGATATTTATAGAAGGAATCCGGAGAGGCAATTGCCGTCACACCAATGGCCCTCAGACCCTTAAGCTCATGGACGGAAAAGATGTATTTATCGTGAACATCAAATACTCCCACAGGTTTATAGGTCGTCAGCGCGATGGAAGGATTATGGTGAAAATATCCACTTAGAATAGAAATTAATTTTTGTAATTTTTCACTAGTGACCATGTCAGCACGTGAAATAATAATCGCATCAGCATCTTTCAGCGCTGTTAATCCCTCACGTAGATACCCAACAGGGGCCACTTTATAGAGATTAAGCTCCATAGTTGCATCAAATAACACAATATTGAAACTGCGGTAAATTTGAAGGTGCTGAAACCCATCATCTAAAAGAACGACATCAGGTTTTACTTCTGAAAAATATTTAAGAAGATTTTCGGCCCTGTTTTTTCCAACAATAACAGCACCACGACTCATTTTATTTGAAATCATCAGGGGCTCATCGCCGTAATCAAAAGGATTCAGCCTGAATTTCTGACCAGACTTTAAAAGCCCGGATGAATGCTCCAATTGTCCCTTATAACCTCGAGTAAGAACCACGGGGTTTAGTCCGTGAGAGATCATCCACTCCGCGAGCCAGATGATGGTCGGAGTTTTACCAGTACCACCAAAAGATAGATTTCCAACAGAAATGACCGGAACTTTAAACGTATTCTTTTTAAAAACTCCATATTCAAAAAAAGAACGACGAATACGGTAAACCCATTCCCAAGCAAAACTGAGCGGAGTAAATGCCACCGTTTTCATCCATGACTTAGCGATGATTACATTTTTAATTTTTTCCACATCACTCATGAATGACCTGTGCCATAAATTGGGGAACAGAAAAATCCTCTCCAGAAAGAAGAATTTTGGTGTCCTTTAATTTTCTCTTAAGATCATTATAGACCCTTTCATCTTCTAACCAAGTTCTAATTACCCGAGTAAGTTGATGAACATTAACCCCATCGTGGACGAATTCCGGAAAAACCATCTCGCCGTGAATGATATTAGTGAGGGAAATGGGTCCCTGATACTTGATAAAATTGTAAAAAATGAAGACGTTTAAAAGGGAAGCTTTGTAGCACACCACCGTGGGCAGTTCAAAAAGTCCCGTGCTTAAAGTCACCGTCCCGCTGGCAGCAATACTTAAATGGCAGTTGCGCATGGCCGTGGTGAGATCATTTGACTCATACCAGACATCAATATCAGATTTAAAATATTCGTAAATCTCATCTTCAACGTGAGAGACCTTAACCAAGTGAACTTCAATAGGATAAAATTCTCTGAGTTTTTTTACTGTTTCGATGAATATAGGTAGTAGTGAATGAATTTCAAATTTTCTACTCCCTGGGAGCAAAAGCAATTTAAGTTTTCCTTTCCAGCTACCAAAAGGCTTGGCCGGAATATCACTCAGTTCATTTTTATAAGTGAGCATCAAAGGATGAGGAATCGATCTGACCTGCTTTACTCCCCTTTCCATAAACCAGTTTTTCTCGAATGGCAGGATGGTAAAAAGGGTATGCACAGTATCTGAAAGGACTTGGGCCCGGTGCGCCTTCCATGCCCACGCTTGAGGTGCCACGTAATAAAGAACTTTAACTCCAAGTTTGGAGAGCCTTTTGGCAATTCTCATATTGAAGCCCTGAAAATCCACCAGAATGGCAACTTTGGTTCCGCGCTTGATGACTTCATTTTCCAGATGAGACATCGCCTTAAAATAGAATGGCAGTTTCCCGATAACTTCTGAAAAACCCATGCTTGAGAAATCTTTGAGGTGATATAAAAGTTCCATACCATGAGACTTCAGTTCATCCCCACCTACGCCGTAGAAATCGGTATCAGGCGCAAGTGACTTCAGTTCTGGAAAAAAACTCATGGCATGCTCTTCACCGGATTTTTCCCCGGCAATAAGCAGACAACTAGCCAAGCTTCACCTGGACCGGAGTCTTTAAATCCATTGCCTTCAAAGTACAGTCAACCATGTGAACAGCATTTAAGCCGTCCTTTAAGCCAATGATTGCTGGTTGTGAAGTTTGAATCGAGCGGTAAAAGTTTTGATGCTCAAGTAAAAGATGATCACGTTTAGCATACGTTTCTTCTTTCACAAAAGTTCCGTCTTCAAACTTTGAACTAGTCGCTTCATAAATTTTATTTGCAAAAAGATCGACAGTAATCATGCCATCTTTTGAAATCACTTCTAACTCACGCACTTCTTTTGAGCTATTTCGTCCGACGACAACTAAAGCCTCACATTTATCTTCCATTGAGACAGTAATGCTAGCGTGGTCCCAATTAGTGGTGCGGATTTTATATCCATGAGCGGCAACCTGAACTGGTTTTTGCTTGAAGAGGTAAAGCAGAAGATCAAGATCATGGATTGCCAAGTCTTGTACAACATCCACATCTGTCGCTCTACCTTTAAAAGGAGCGACACGGTTAATCCTAACCGTAAAAGGTGGTGTTAAATTCTGGAAACGGCCACGCAGTTTTTCCCAGGCTTCGTGAAATCTCTCACTATGACCCACCTGCAGAACAACGTTTTTGTTTTTGGCCACTTCAAGAAGCTTTGAGCCTTCATTATCATTTGAACAAAGGGGCTTTTCGCAAAAGACGCTCTTATTATTTTCTAAAAGAAGCTTAACTAATTCAAAGTGAGTAGAAGTTGGTGTCACAACAAAAGCGGCATCAATTTCACTCATGACTTCGCTGATGTCGCTGACAACTTTAACTCCCGGATGGTTCGCTCTAGCAGCTTCTTGCCCGGCAGGAAATTTTTCTACGATCGCCACAAAGTCGGCTACGTCTTTATTGGCCTCAACTTTTTGGCAGTGCCACTTCCCGAGATGTCCGTAACCTAATACTGCTACTCTTACTTTCTTCATTTTTATTCCTAGCTCGCCATGAATGGAGCGATTCCAATTTCCGATTTCTTGATAAAGCCGGCAATTTCCTGAACAACTAGATTTTCTTTATATTCGGCCATTAGTTCTTCGTGAGAAACGAAGGCACGTGGGGCCAGAGCCGAAGCTTCCATTGTTCTGTAAAAATCCACCACTTCCGAAACAATTTCTTTAGAATGTCCCTGACGTTTAAGACCAATGATATTGATTCCTTTAAGACGAATACGGTTACCATAAGCGGTACAAAAATGAGGAATGTCGCGGTCAATTCCTGACCCACCACCAATGTAAGCACCTCTACCAAGAGTCACAAATTGAGAAATACCAGTGTTACCACCGATGATGACTCTGTCTCCGATATTAACATGTCCTGCAAGGTTCACTGAGTTTGCGAACGTAAGGTTGTTACCCAAAGTACAGTCATGAGCAATATGACAGTAGGCCATAAAAAGTGAGTTTGAACCAATGATCGTCTTCATGTCTTGCTTCAAGGTACCACGGTGAATGGAAACGTATTCACGGAAAATATTATTATCACCAATGATGGTTTCTGTTGGCTCACCCTTATAAGAAGTATCCTGCGGAGGAGCTCCAATAGACCCAAACTGGAAAAACTTGTTTCCTTTACCGATCGTTGTAAAGCCATCAACTACTACGTTGGAATGAAAGACACAGTCATCCCCCACTGTAACATTTGCACCAATGACACAAAATGGTCCAATTTGAACATTGTTTCCAATCTTTGCTTCCGGATGGATAAAAGACATTGGGTGCGCTTCGTAATTTTTCGACATATAAATTCTCTCTAGTTATTAAATTTCAAAGATGCCATGACACTAGTTTGTGACATGAGATCTCCATTAGAATAAATTTCACAATCGTACATCTGTATAGGGCCGCGCACTTTAGTCAGAGTGGCATGTATCTCCAGGTCCATTGGAGGAATAACCGGCTTTCTGAATCTCGCCGAATCGACACCAAGAAGAGCGACTTCAATTTTTGCATTTTCATGAGGCTTACAGTGGATGGCGAGGAAAGAAGCGGCTTGTGCCATCATCTCAACCTGAACAACTCCCGGAAGAATAGGGTCACCTGGAAAATGTCCTTCCAGAACCCTTACAGAATTATCTACTTTAAAAGTACAGATAGATTTCCCACCAACTAGCTGTTGCGGCGTAAATGGACCTTTTTGATTTTTTAGTTCTTCAGGAATAATGATTTCCTTAACGCCATCAATAAATAAAAATGGATCCCTGTGGGGAAGAAAAGCCATGACTTGTTTTTTCTCCATCAGCATAAAGAGCTCCTTAATTATTCTTTGTTATGTTTTAAAGACATTTTTCGAACATATGCAAATCCCTTCATCCACTCTTTCAGATCACGAGCTGGATGACCGCCAAGTTTGGAACCAGCTGGCCAAACGGCACTTTCATTAACCTTGGCACCACCTGCAACCTGAGTTCCCATTCCTATATGAGAATCCGGACCAATGGCAGCTCGTCCGCCCAGAACGACAAAGTCTTCAAGGACAGCACTTCCAGCGATGCCGGATTGACCGCACATCACACAACCCCGCCCCAATTTAACGTTATGAGCGATCTGTACAAGGTTATCGATGATGCAACCCGGGCCAATAACAGTGGGTGAAAAAGTCCCCATATCAACTGAAGAGTTTGAACCGATTTCTACTCCATCATGAATGATGACTCCGCCCATGTGCCAAATTTTGCAATGCTGGCCCTGATGGAATGTATAACCAAATCCATCGCTCCCAATCACTACACCAGAATGGAATCTGCAATTTTTTCCAATAGTCGTGAAAGGATAGATCGTTACGTTAGGATAAATTTTAGTGTTATCCCCAATCGTCACATGAGGAAGGATAGTTGAACCTGATAAAATCTCTACATTGGCGCCAATTTTAACGTGTTCACCTATGAAGACATTCTGAGAGATGCGAGCACTAGGATCAATCTCTGTTGTCCCCATCTGCCTTCCATCAACCTGTGTATTCATGCCCTTCATTTTCAGGTCATAAAAGGGCTTTGAAAGAGTCGTGAGGCTTAAAGCAATATTTGGGGAAGTGATAATCCAGGCCAGTGAATCCACTTTTACCTTATAGTCCGCACTCATCATAGAGTAGAACTTCTCATCAATAACGATACCTAATTTGAGGTAAAGAGCCTTTTCCATGTGTGGAAGGAACTTTTCCAGAAATTTTCCATTTTTGATGAAAATAAAACTGTTAGGAAGGAGCGCATCTAATGCAGAAATGGCCAGAATTTCTTCTGGCCATTCGGAGTTTTTAGCATTTTTTAACGAAGGATCAAACTTTAGAAGTTCGCTTAGTTTCATTTATTTCCCAGGATACTTTTTGTCATAAGCTTTAATAACTTCTTCAGTTAAATCTTTTTTAGCTTCTGCGTAGATAATTGGCGCCGCTGAAAGTTCAAAAGTCATGGCAACTGCATTTGCTTTAGAAATTTCATCGATGATTGGACGAAGTTTTTCCAGGATCGGTTTCTTCATATCCTGTTCCATCTTCTGGATTTCTTTTTGGAATTCCATCGTTTTACTCTGAAGCTTCATCATTTGTTCCTGGATCTCGCGCTCTTTAGTCATGCGTGCCTGATCAGCGAGAACCATGCTTTGCTTTTTATAATCTTCTTGAGCCTTTTTAATTTTATCTTCATCTTTTTTAAGGACAGACTTCTTGTCATTAAACGCTTTTTCAAGAGTCTTCTGAACGCCTTTTCCTTCTTTGATTGTCGTGATGATTTTTTGGATATCCACTAGTCCAACTAAAACAGTTGCCTGAGCCGAAACACAAAGCGAGAGGATTAAGAATGCAAAAAAAGTCTTCATATTATCTCCTTAAATTACCCAAACATTATCATTTCTTAGAACAATTGTCCTATGTCAAAATGGAACTGGTTGCCCGCTTCACTATGCAGTTGCCCATCGTCCTTAGGATTAATCGGGAAAGCAAATTCAAATCTTAGAACTCCTATTGGAGAGAACCATCTAAAACCAAATCCATAATCCGAGCGAAGCGCATAATTATCACCTTCACCTATGCGCTGTTCAAAAACGTTCCCTGCATCATAGAAAACTACCCACTTAAGACCGGCTTCCTTAATTAAAGGGTGCTCAAACTCAAGTGTCCCGAGAAGACTAAAAAGTCCCCCGAAGTTGAAAACTTCCTGCTGGCCTGTCTCTGTGTTAGTTGCAAAGCGTCTTGGACCAATGTCCTCGAGGCTAAAACCACGCATGTTTCGAGCTCCACCCATTGAGAATTTCTCAACACGCGGAATATCTCTTTGAGTTGTCTTAAATAATTGCTGACCGTTTAAGCGCGTTCTCATGACAAGATCGCCTATGATAGGCCGGTAGTATCTGCCTTCGATTTCTGCCTTCATCCAGCGCATGGTTCCGCCGATACCAGTATACTCAAGGGAAGTGCTCGTGTAGTAACCATTGCTCGGCTCAAAAATATTGTTTCGTCTGTCGCGAATGATTGAAGCCTGAAGTGAAGAAGCGGAGCCGTTCTCAACATTAGGATCAATACCATCATTAATAACGTTACTCACCTTATTGTCTTCATAGCGGTAAGTGAGGAACAAACGGGTGTATTCAAAAATAGGATGCCCCACTCGAATATCTCCACCGTGTTTACGGTAAGCGAATGAGCGAATGAAATAAGAAACTGTCTGGTAATAGTCAGCCCCAGCAGTCCATCTCGTGTCAAAAAGATACGGTTCAGTAAAACCGAGGTTATAAATTTGCTGGCGATCAGAATAAGAAAGGTTGAGATTGATATTCTGACCTAAACCACGGAAGTTGTTTTGAGCAACAGAGGCCTGAACAAATCCTTTAGTGGCCGTAGAGTAACCGGCACCCAAAGATATCTGGCCGGTTGGACGCTCTTTGATCGAGATTTCCAAATCTAGTATGTTATCAGTACCTTTTCGAGTGATGGTGTTAAAAATCACGCTCTCAGGTTGGAAGAAGCCTAGTCTGTTGACGTTGTCTTTTGAGGTTCTGAGTTTAGAACCTGAATACATTTCGCCTTCGTGAATACGAAGTTCACGACGAATAACTTTATCGCGAGTTTTAGTATTCCCCTTCATGACAATCTTTCCGAAATAAGCAATCACACCTTTCTCGAAAGAGAAGACAACATCGACTTTGTTTTCACCAGGAACGATCTCAAGAGTTCGGAGAACGTTGGCAAAAGCGTAACCTTTGTCCTGGTACATCTCAGTCAATGTCTGGATATCTTGACGTAGGTTTTCTTCGTTATAGATTTCACCGGTTTTAATTTTGAGTTTTTCCGACATCTCTTTTTCAGTAAAAAGAAGTTCACCATTAAAAGAAACATTATTGACGGAAAATTGAGGACCTTCAGTTAAGCGGACAGTAATGAAAATCCACTTTTTATCCTCAGAGGCTGTCACCTCTGGATTCTGAATATTAACCTGCAGATAACCGCGAGTTTTGTAGAGATACTTCAAGCGCTCAACATCAGTCTGAAAATTGATTTCTTTAAAATTTCCTGAACCAGATAAAAATGAAAAGTAAGACTCTTCTCTGGTTTGCATAAAGTTCTTAAGTTCTTCATCACCCAGAGCTTTACTTCCCAGAAAGGTAATCTTTTTAACTCTGACTTTGTCCCACTCTTTGATTTTGAATTTAACTTCAACCGAGCCGTTTTGATTATCTTTCAATTTGTACGTAGCAAGAGCGAGAAAGTAGCCTTTCTCCTCATAGTGCTTTTGAAGGAGAAGGACATCATTTTTAAGAGTAGAAATATCCAGAATATTAAATTCTTTAGTTTTAACTTGTTCTTTTAGGTCATCGTCATTGATCTCATCATTTCCTTCAAAAGAGATCTTGGAAATAATGGGTTTTTCTTTCACTTTAAATAAAAGAATATTTTTGCCATCTTTGATCTTGTGATACGCCTCAACTTCTTCGAAATATTTCATTTCGTAGATGCGAGAGAGGTCTTTTCTTAAAAGATAATTGTCGAGCATCATCTCGGCCCGGGTGCCCAACTTTTCAGTGATGGCTTCAGACTCAACTTTTCTATTGCCTTGAATTTCAATTGAATCAACACGGAAAAATTCACGAATGGGTCCAATTATTTCCTGAGCGAAAACGTTGGATGATCCAAAAGTGAGGAACGAAATAAGAAAGCAAAGCAGGGCTTTTTTCAACGACTAAATCCTTGACGCAAAAGGCTATCTCATGAATTTTATATGCAGTTCGGAATTCTAGCCAATTATCTGACCATCTTCAATCACTATTTTTCGAGGAAAATGTGAAGCCACTTTGTCATCATGTGTCACCACCAAAAGAGTGGCGCCAAAATCGGCTGAAAGATTTTTCAAAAGAGTCGTTACTTTCTCAGAGTTTTTGGAATCAAGGTTTCCAGTCGGCTCATCACACAAAAGGATCTTAGGCCTCAAACTTAAGGCCCGAATGATATTAATGCGCTGCTGCTCCCCGCCAGAGATTTCAAAGGGAAACTTGTCCAAACAGTGATTAACACCCAAAATATTTGAAAGCCTGATGGTATCGTCTTCTATTTGTTTTAAATTTTTCCCACCAATTCTGGCCGGCAAAAGAATATTGTCTCGGCATGTCATAGAAGGCAATAGGAAGTGAAACTGAAAAACGAATCCCACCGATTCATTTCGAAAATTGGCCAAACCTTCATCATCAAGCTCATGAAGATTCTTTTTATCAATGATGACTTTTCCTGAAGTGGGCTGGTCGAGTCCACCCAATAAATAAAGCAGCGTGGATTTACCCGAACCGGATGCTCCTCGAATCGCCACGAGTTCTTTCTGCTCAATACTTATATTAAGCCCGCGCAGAACGCGTGTTTTACCGAAAGTTTTTTCTACCTGCTCCAAACGAATGAAACTCATCAGTTAAACTCCTGGCGTAAGCCCTGGACAATTGGTCTGCGTTTTAGTCTCCAGTATCCGAAAATTCCTGCAATTAAAACCCAGGCTAAGGATACAAGATACACCGTAATGTAGGCAGTACTATCTAAACGAATTTGAAGAGAAGACAGCACATAAATTTCCCCCGGAATTTGCAGGAAAGAAAGGTTTGCCAGCGCCCAATTAAAAACAAGGGAAAGAATATGCGCCCCGGCACAAGCAATTGCCCAGACAATAAAAATAGAAATGAACCAAAACCTCATCAGCTTTTTGAGAGACAATCCGATCGCCCTTAAAAAGAAAAAGTCCTGTGCCTTCTTCTCCATTATATAAATAACAAAGGCGATGATGTTAAAAACTGCCACAACAACAATGAGCTGAAGGATCAGTGAAATAGAAAGTTTCTCTACCTTCACGGCCTCAATTAAAAAAGAATACTCACTCCAGAACGGACGAACAAAATACTCCTGGCTTAGCTGGCTTCTTAATTTTTGCTGGTCCTTGCGAACTCTATCCAGGGAATCAAGCGGTTTGGCCGGATCTTGAGTCGTTAAAATAAGCAAATTGATATAGTCACGTAAGTCCAGCAGCTCCGCCATGTCTTGCCTAGGCAGATAAACCAAACGCATATCTTTCTGATAGATTCCGTGCTTGATCAGACCAGAGATTTTAAACTGGCGTACAGTAGGTAGTGATTGAGATGATTCATTTCCTCTCCCAAAAGTGAGAGCAATTTCATCACCCGGACCAACTTGGAGTGCCCTTGCTAATTCTTCACCAATAACTAATCCTCCATTCGGAAGATTTACTTTGAGTCCGGTGGCTTGAGAAAAATTTGCGGGTTCAATCCCACGAACCAAGACCCCTTTACTGATTCCCTGGTGGAGCGCAAAAGCTTCAGTCTGTATCACGGGCGCAATGGCAAGAGGGCCGACACTTTTGAGAATGTCTGTAAGTGGCTCAGTGACTTGAAAAAAACCTTTTTTTGACGTGATCAGAAGATCACCCGAGGAGTGTCTTAGTCCAGATTTTAAGAGGTGATCAAATCCATCCATCAGACCAAAAGTACATAAAATAACGGCGATGGAAAAAGTGAAGCTAAAAACGGTCGCCAACAGGATTTTACCTGCTGAGCGACCTTGAAGAACAATTTTCAGGATTGAGAAATAAGATTTCATTCTTCTTCTGTGAAGAAATGCTCTTTCTTAAGGAGTGGGAACAAGATCACATCACGAATGGTGTGACTATCAGTAAGAATCATCACAAGACGATCGATACCAATCCCCTGACCGGCAGTAGGAGGCATGCCGTATTCGAGTGCACGAACAAAGTCATAGTCCATGTCCGATGCTTCATCATCGCCAGCTTCTTTGGCCATCGCCTGATCAGCAAAACGATCAAGTTGATCTGTTGGATTATTCAACTCTGAGAATGCATTTCCGATTTCCCAACCGTTCATAAAAAATTCGAAACGGTCTACGAACTCAGGATTTTCATCATTTCTTCTTGAAAGAGGAGAAACCTCTGTTGGATATTCAGTAATGAATGTTGGCTGAATTAGTTTTGCTTCAACCAGTTCTTCAAAACAAAGAACCAGAAGTCTGCCCCATGAGAGAGATTGCGCTTTTTTAAGGTCAGCATTTGAAGTTTTAAGAAGTTCTAGCAAGTGCAGACGATCGTTAACTTGATCCATCGTTGAATTTGTATACTTAGAAACGGCTTCTCTCATTGTCAGGCGCGCATAAGGCCCCTTCAGATCAATTGAATGCTCGCCGAACTTGATCATGTCTGTTTTTAAAACATTATGAGCAATTCCAGTCAGAAGATCTTCAGTAAAATCCATGAGATCTAAGTAAGTGGCATAGGCCCAGTAAAACTCGATCGAAGTGAACTCTGGGTTATGTTTAAGGGACAAACCTTCATTTCTAAAACAACGGTTGATTTCAAAAACTTTGTTATACCCACCAACGATGAGACGCTTAAGATGAAGCTCAGGAGCAATTCTCATGAAGAGTTCCATATCAAGAGCATTATGGTGAGTTTTGAATGGTTTCGCAGTCGCACCACCGGCCACAGAGTGCATCATCGGTGTTTCAACTTCTAAAAAATCATTTTTATAAAAATACTCACGGATGAAACGAATAATCTCAGAGCGTCTGCGAAGTTTCTCACGTGTTTCGTGGCTCATGATCATATCTACGTAACGCATACGATAGCGTAGTTCTGTATCAGTAAGACCATGAAATTTTTCAGGAAGAGGGCGAATAGATTTTGTAAGAATAGAAAACTCACGCGCGTTGAGAGCGAGATCCCCTTTCATCGTTTTAAAAACATCTCCTTCAGCGTAAACAATATCACCAAAGTCTAAATGTTTATATTCTTCTAATCCTTTCTCGGAAGTGAGTTGCTTAGAGATATAAAGCTGGAAGCGGCTTGAGCCATCATCACACTGAAGAAATGCAGCCTTACCAAAATCTCTGACCATCATGACCCGGCCTGCGATTTTATAAGTTGGAGTTTCAACGATCTCTTCTTTGGTCTTGTGGCCATACTCCTTAATGAGGTATTCAAAAGTCGTATTTGGTTTGAGTCCATTTTTATAAGGATTTGAACCAGATTCTTCGAGTTTTTTTCTCTTATCAAGTCGAACATCCATCTGTTCTGAGAACTGATTCGTCCAACGTTTGATATGCTTGTCTTTCATAATTTTCCCCGATGTCGTTAAATTCTTATCGCTCATAAATCATCCATCCCTGTATCTTGTACTACTCCCCCGAGGCTAAGCCACTGGAGATAAGCTTTCATAAAATCATCCAAGTCACCATCCAATACTGTCTCAGCTTGCGAAGAGTGGAAACCATTTCTGTGATCTTTCACAAGTTTATAAGGATGAAGAACGTAAGAGCGAATTTGTGATCCCCAGGCGATATCTTTTTTGCCTGCTTCAATTTTATCCTGCTCTTTTCTTCTCTGCTCCACCATGTATTCATAGATACGAGATTTGAGAATCTTCATACCCATGGCACGGTTTTGTAATTGGGAGCGTTCGTTCTGGCATGCCACTACAATGCCGGTTGGAAAGTGGGTAAATCGCACAGCTGAATCGGCAGTGTTCACTGATTGTCCGCCGGCGCCACCTGATCGGTAAATATCAATTCTTAAATCTTTATCTAAAACTTCGACCTCAATAGTGTCGTCAACTTCAGGAGTGACATAAATTGAAGAAAACGATGTATGTCTTCGAGCATTTGAATCAAAAGGAGAGATCCGCACTAAACGGTGAACTCCGCTTTCAGATTTCAAAAGACCGTAAGCAAAATTCCCTTGAACCATAAGAGTTGCAGATTTGATCCCGGCCGAATCTCCGTATTGAAAGTCTGTCACTGTAACTTTAAAACCTTTAGACTCACACCATCTGGTGATCATTCTTAAAAGCATATTGGCCCAGTCGCAAGACTCTGTTCCACCAGCACCAGCATTGATGGTTACAATGGCGTTATTGGGATCCGTTTCCCCAGACAGCAAGGCTTTCTGTTCGGCCTCTGATAAGGCAATCTGAAGTTTGGGGAAAAGCTCTAAAGCTTCAGAGACTGAGGCATCATCGCCGCCCTCGCCCATTTCAAGCAGAACTTCAAAGTCATCGGCGAGGTTTTTAACCTTTAGGTAGCCGTTGACAGTACTTTCCAGCAGTGATTTTTCTTTTTGAATTTTTGATGCGTTTTTCGTGTCATTCCAGAACCCCTCAAGGGCCTCTAGTTCTGAGATCTCTTTGATTCGGTGCTTTTTACGTTCGACGTCAAAGCGACCTCCGTATGGTTTCCAGAGTATCTTTGACTTGAGAGAACTGAGATTTATAATCGGCCAATTTTAGGCGCAGTGAATCATCCATGTGATACCTTCCAAAAGTGTTCCTCACTCTAACAAAGAGTGAGGTCTTTTGAAAAGAGATGAGTCATTAATCTCGAGGGATATTCCTAGGATCATGAAGCCAGTTACAATCAAATGGCTTTTCCACACTTGGATCGTTGGGATTGGCCTCGTAAGCCGCCTGAGCTTTTTTCTTACTTTCCTCAGAAACGATTCTTAGAATTGAAGCAATGGTTTTTCGGTCAGCTGGAGCTTTTTTAACAATCAGCTTGCCTAAGTTCGCAATGGTTTTCCAAAGATCCTTACCTTCAAACTTGGGAGTATCCTCAAATTTAACAAGATATTGGAAGACGACTTTTGTTACATAATCCTGAACTTTCGGCGGAAATTTCTTAACTGCATCGGGTAGCATTCCTGAAATAGCTGGTTTGTAAATCGAGAAGGCATCCATCACATCATCTGGATCCATGGTGTTGTTCAGGTTTTTATCCCAACGGGTGATGGTTGTTTCAATGTGCATCATCTCCAGGATAATCGACATCATGTCACCCTTGGAATATTCGATCTCAGATTGTTGATCCGGATAAATATGGCAAAAACGAGCTGCTACAGCAGAAGCATTCAGGTAATTCATGTTGTGATCTGAATTAAAGTTTTGTTTATCACACCCAAGCTTAGGGTCCGCTCCCAAATACTCGAACAATCTTGGGAAATTTGAACGATAATTTGTGCAGATCGCTTCATAAAAATGTTCTTTAAAGCAAGATGCGTCCAAACGGTCAAACTCATCGACCTTACAATTTTTATCAGCATAGAAATCATATAACTTGTGTTGCGCATCCATGGCAGAGACAAGACTAATGGCAAACTCTGTTGCCTCATCCACATCTAGAACTTTGTTATCATCTGACTGGGCCTGAAACAGAGATCCAAGAAGAGAAATCGTCTCCGACGTGTTACCAGAACGACGTGGAAGAATGATGTTCATCTCAATTAATTCATTTTCAAACTTTTTCATGATCACTTTAAGCTGATCAACGCCCATGGAGAGACCGCCAGTTCCAAAATAGGAAAAGGCGCGCTTAATAGCATATTCGTACATTGCGATTTCGGCCGGAGCATCCGCATTTCGTTTGTAATCCAGAGAATAAGTCGCCATTTCAAAACTACCTTTCATATAGCGGTAGGTATTGATGATGCGACAAAAATCCACGAGTTCAGCCTTATCTTGCGGAAAATCCAATTCATACTTTTTAGGATCAAGATAAACTGATTGAGGCGCTTCAACTAGGGCGTAAATTTCCGGATGATTATAGAATTTAGTAAAGATCAGACTTTTAGAAGTCACGTTAAAGACGTGGTTGAAAACCTTTTCAAGGTCTCTTCCTGTCACCCACTCTTCTTCGGGAGTAGGATTTGAATTTCGATCTTTAGTCAGAATATATTTTAACTCTTTGATCAGGACTCGGTACTTACCGATTTTTTTATCATCTTTAAGGAAACGATCGATTCCATCAATTGCCACGTTCATATCAAAGAGAGGCTCAAACCGCCTGTCCCCACGAACTGGATGGAAAAGGATATTCGCCAGATCAGTCACATCGTCTTTTATAAATGTCATCACTTCAGGCTGAGTCAGGTTCAAGTGCTTAAATCTTACACCATCAAGCACCAGTGAAAGGAGTTTTGGTAAATGGCTAAAAAGGAATCCAAGCTCTTTGTGATTGATGGTTTTTGTATCTCCACCCATGATAATTTTTTTAACAAAAAGCATACCCTCAATTTTCTGGAGTACGTCCTCATCTTCAGCTTTGATAAAGCCACCGACTAATTTCATAATTTCCAGGAAGTGAATTTGCTCCCCTCTATTGGCTACATAAATTCCCTCTATGGCTTTTTGAATCTCAACAGCTCCCTCTTCAACTCTTTTGCGATGAGATTCATGCACGAAAAGGTTGGCGGGATCTTTGGAACCAAAAGTATATTGATAGTGACGAGCCGCTTGAATGTTGAATTTTCTTACCAGCTCAATAATGAGGCCTACATTTTTTCTTGAAATGAAATCTTTTTCTTCACCAGTAATAAGGTTACTGAGGTCAAAAACAGCGTTGATCGCTGCGTAGGTATGCTGATCAATATCTGGCTTGTTTCGCTTTAAATAATTGACGAGCGAGGGACGCGAAAGTTTTCCACCTCGACCAAGCTCAGAAACATCCATAAAAATATTTAAATTCTTTTCAAGACAATTGAGAGTTCCAGTAATAGGCCTGTCTAAAATGTCAGCAAGGTCATCTAAATCAAGTTCGCAATCTGCCTTGAGCCGAGTTCCACCCATGGGTTTTTCAGCTACCTTCTTCCCAAAGAGGTCACCACATCCAGAGAGGGTGAGTTGCATAAGAATGAGAACCAAAAATGTGTATTGGAATTTCATTCTTTAATTTTCAGGGTTTTAGTGATTGCGGTAAAGACCCGGCAGAAATGCCCAAGGACTTTAAATTCAAAGAGTTAAGCTTAAAAACTAAAGGGTTCTGGCCAGATGCGACTGAAAAACTCTCGAATAGCACTCTCGGGCTCTGATTCGATTTCCCGAGCCATCGACAAGTCGCTACGCGTCAAGGATACTGGTGGTAAAACACTGGCCTGGACAGGGGCCACATCCTTATCAGGGTCATAGTCATCAGGGATATTATCCGGGTCTCTCAAAAGGCTGCAGTCAAAGGTTGAAGGAGTCCCCTGCTCGCCGATTGTCACTAGAATTGAAGCAATGGTCTTGCGATTAGCAGTCGCATTTTTATTGAAGCTTGCCAGGAATTTTACAAATTTCCAGACGCTGCTAAATTCTTTTTCGTTTGGAACTTGTTCGTATTTAACCATGTACTGATAGATCTGCTTTTTCATTTTCTTAACAACACTTGGCATTTTCTCAAGAAATCCATCAAGGGCCGGTGAATAAATATTGTAAGCATCCATTACTTCATCTGGATCCATAACGTTATTGTGAATCCTTGTATCCCAGCGAATGATAGTAGTCTCAATGTGCATCATCGCCAGGAAGATCGACATCACGTCTCCCTTACTAAAATAAATCTCTTCAGTCGTATTCGGATAGACGTTACAAGTTCTGGCAGCCTTAACTGCTCTATCCAGGTAAGCAAGATTAGGGACGTCAGAAGGAATTCGACAAACTAATTTATTATTCTCATAAACAGTAGCACCTAAAGACGCATACAGCTTGGGAAACTTGTCAGGATAGTTCAGACAAACCCCTTCAAGGAAATGTGCCTTGAAGCAGTTCGGACTCACTCGTCCAAATTTATCCATCTCGCATTGGTTATTTTTTGTGAGTTTTAAAAAATGTGTATCCAACTCTTTCGAGACATCAATCGCTGTAAAAAGACTAATGGCAAATTCAGTCGCCTCATTGACGTCAAAGAGTTTGTTCTCATCGGACTGGTACTGAAACAGAGATCCCAATAAAGTAATGGTCTCGGCAGTTTTAACTTCTCTACCTGGGTAAATCAAATCAGTCTCAATCAGAACTTTTTTGAATTTCTGAACCAAATTGATGACATGTTCGTTTTTCATGTAAACGCCGTTCAAGACCGGCTTACCGTCACAAACAATTGTCCCGCCCAGAGTATTATTTGGACAACCAAATTTCTTCATGACTAAAGTCAGGGCATATTCATAGATTGCGACTTCAAAGACAGCATCCGAGTTGCGGTAGTAATTATCAGTGTAATAAGCCGAAGAATTTTTCCCCTTGAGGAAGCGGTATTTTTTTAGAATACGGACAAAATCATTAACCCGCGGTTTTTCATCACTAAAGACGTCATAGAGATTTTTAAAATCGTAAGTGATTGGACGACCCGGCTCTTCCTTTAAAAGATCTGGTTCTGCTGCCCAGAAGCGGTGAAAAAGATCACCCGTTTTTAGCAAGGAAAGGCCATGAGCAAAAAGTCTTCTTAAGTCACCACCCGTAACAATTTCAGCTTCACCATCCATTAAAATCTGCTTCGCTTCCTTTAATAGGTCATAGTATTTACCTAAATCCAGATCACTGTCAGGTCCTACCAGAACGTCTACAGCATCGATGGCTTCCTGAAGAGAAAAGAGAACTTCTTTATTTCTATTATCCGGAAAGCTTGAAGAAAAAATCAAACTGTTTAAAAGCTCTACATCATTATTGAGAAAATCAACCATGGATTTCTGGTCCATTTTAATATCTTTATATCTGACTCCATCTAATGCCAGCAGCGAGTAAGAGCTAAAATTCTCAACCAAACGCCCAAGTTCCTCATGAGTGAGAAGGTTTTTATCGCCACCTAAGATGATCTTTTTGGCAAAAAGTAGCTTCTTAACTTTTGCCATGGAGACTTGGTTATTTTCAGTAGTGAACGCATCAAGAACATCTTCAAGATTAAGTTGGTCTACTCTTCCACCACGATTTGGGTTAAATACTTTTTTCAAAGCATTTGAAATGATCAGGGACGAAGGCTTAATCTTTTGGTCTCTTAAAAGTTTAAAGAGATCATAGTTAATTACATCTTTGGCCATGAAGATGGGCTTAAAGTTTTTTGATGATTGCTCATTAAAGATCTTTGCTACTTCAACCAAGGCATCAATGTTTGCTTCTGAAATATAATCGGTGTCCTCACCGTAAACGAGATAATTGATATCAAACACGGATTGGAGAGCTTTTAAAACTTCAGGTTTGATGTCCTTGCGATTTCTCTTGATGTAATTGATGAGGGCCTTGCGAGACAAGTAACCAGGACGTTTAGACTCAACGGCCTTAACGAATAGTTTAAGGTTTTTACCCAAACAATCGATAGCTTCTTCGATTGGTTCTTCAAGAATGAGGTGAAACTCGTCGATGTTTAGTTCACAGTTTGCTTTAAATTTATTCGACTCTAGAGATTTATCAACAACGTCACTTTGAAACAAGTCGCTGCATCCGCTGATAAACATCAGCGATGACAGCAAAGAGAGCATTAAACTTGTCTTCAAAAAATTCATTCATTTCCTAAAAAATATAACGAAGTCCCGCAAATACTGAATCGTTATTGGTGTAAGGTGACCAATATGACTTTCCATTTGTTGGGGTACCGATCATATTCACTCCGAGAGTCATAAGCAACTCTTTAGACACCTTATATCCGGCGCGGAGCATGACCAAGCGGTCCGTTGTTAACATGTCGTATTTAACATCACCCGAGAGACGGTACTTTCTTTTGAAATTTCTAGAAAGAAAGACGTTTACGGCCTGGTTCCATCGAGGGTCCTGCGAAAGTGAGTCAAGGTCCCTGTCAAATGAACTTACGCGGGCAATATAATTGAAGCCCATTCCAAATTTATCGTTTTCACGAGAAATTCCCCCACCTAGGTAAGACTCTCGTTTCTTTTCAGTTTTGATTTCTGTATAAGTCGTTGCAACCTGGTTCCCATCGGGAAATGTGTTAGGAAAAATACCAATTCCGCCCACGTACATTTCAAGATCTGCATTCCGGTATTTAATGTTCCCACCAAACACATCGTGGTAGTAAAACTCTGGCTTAACAAACGCTTTAACTGAGGCAGCGTCTTCGGCCAAGGCAACCTCTACATTTGATGAAGGTTGGTTTTCTGGTTTACGGATAAAGTAGCCATTGGCTGCCCAGTTTTTATTCTCCCAGCCAAAATCTGCTCCGATAGTGTATTTATAAATCACGTCAGAGATTTGAGGGTAATCTACGATATATTGAATTGGGGTTTCGTTCCCATCAATATTAGTGGTTGCGGCCGGTGGATTGGCCCAAGGATTTCGAGAAGTTATTGTGCTGTCACTCTTATTAATATCAAGACTTGGGTTCATCTCAGGAGCATAAAATGGTGACCCGAAGACCTTCCAAATGAAGCCAGATGAAGATTTATTTTCGTAGCCAACACCAGTCAAACCTTCTTGGCCTGGATCAAATCCATCAAAGTTTTTTCTATTATTTAATTTACCTAAACCCCACGCATGATCGATTGGTGCCCATTTTAGATTCTGACGGCCGACTTTAAGCTGGTCCCCAGTTTTGTCTACGTGATTGTAGGATTTGAAAAGGCCATTTTTAGCCGCATAAGCCTCTTGAAGCGACCACATCGTGAGACTTTGGTCATTAACTAAGGCAGAGAAATCGAATTTTCTCTCAAGCTCATAAGCGCCGTCTTTAAAGTAAGAAAAATTTAAGTCACCGTAGTAGCGGTTACCAGGCACATCGCCAATATCTTGGTTGATTTGATTGCTTGAACCACCGATGTAGCCTTGAATAATATCGCTATTGGCAGCAAAAGCTGCGTTCACTGCTGTGCAAAGGCACAAACTTAAGAGATGTTTTTTAGTAAAAGTGGCCATGAAAGCACTAACCTTTTGTATTGAGGAAAGGGGATATTAACTAAATATTATCCTAGATAATGGCGCCGTTTCCTTGACCCATTGTACCAAGGCAAAAGGGCTTCAATGACGCATAGTGTAAAAGATTCCCTATCTGTCAAAAGTTAGAACCTTTAAGTTGTAGAAGGTGCATGATTCTTAGTAGATTCAAACCGACTTTTACCTGCACAGAAAGGATGTATCTGTATGAAGAAGCTAACCGCTTGTTTTTTAATGACTTTTTCGGCGATGATGGCCTCGGCTGAAGCCGCGAACTCACGTTTTCACCCCAATCACCTCTTCGTTAAAATGAAAGAGGGCGAAGCTATGGTGAAATCCCCCCTTATTAAAAGCTCAAAGAGAATTATTGGTCGTCTTTATTTAGTTAAAACCAACAAACTAGAGGCCCTCGGCCAGGAACTTGCTTCAAATGAAGCTGTGGAATATGCCCAAAAAGATTTCTTTGGTGAGAAACGTTTGATGCCTAAACTGGAAATTCTTGATCGTGTGTCTTTGGCGATAAAAAACTTCACAGAAGTAAATTTCGTATCTTTCAACGATCCAGACGCTTCTAAGCTATGGGCGTTTAACTCTACTTCAGGCATGAATGTAAGTGAAGCTTATGACAAACTACCAAGCACTGAAGCTGAACAAATTATTGTGGCTGTAGTTGATACTGGTGTTGATCACACACATGAAGATCTTAAAGACATCATGTGGACTAATGAACAAGAAATCGCTGGAAACGGCATTGATGATGATAACAATGGTTACATCGACGATATTCACGGGATTAACACTCTTGTGAGAGATGCTCAAGGCCGCGCGACTATGAACACAATGGCATCTCACTGGCACGGTACTCACGTTTCAGGAACAATCGCAGCGACTCAGAACAACGGACTTGGTATTGCGGGTGTTGCTTCTAACGTAAAAATCATGGCGATCCGTACGGTTCCTGATGATTCTGATGAATTAGATTCAGACATTGTTGAAGCTTACCTTTACGCTGCTAAAAATGGTGCTCGTGTTATTAACTGTTCATTCGGTAAAGCAAACAACGAAGGTGGAATGGTTGTTCGTGATACAATCAACGAAATCGGCAAGAAATATAACACTCTCGTTATTGCTTCTGCAGGTAATGATTCATCAGGCCCATTTAGCTGGCACAATAATGATGTAAGCCCTAAATACCCGGCTTCATTTGATAGTGAATCATTGCTTGTGATTGCTTCAACAACAAGCTCAGGTTCTCTTTCAACTTTTTCAAACATTGGTCTTAAGACTGTAGACGTTGCAGCTCCTGGCTCAAACATCTACTCGACAATCAATGGTGGTAAGTACGGTATGGCATCAGGAACTTCAATGGCTTCTCCAAACACAACTGGTGTTGCAGCTATGATTCTTGGTTTCTACCCTAAACTATCTGCCATACAACTAAAAAATGTTCTTATGAAATCAGTCACTCCTGTGGCAGCTTTTAAATCACAGATCGTATCTGGTGGACGTGTTAATATGAAGACGGCCATTGAAAAAGCGAAGACGGCAACTCGTAAGCGTTTCTTCTTCAGAAAGTAATCTCAAAAAAAAAGGGGCTTCATGGCCCCTTTTTTTTTATCTTTGAAAATAGACTTAAAGCTTTATGTTCCCAATCTTGCATCAGCTTCTCTTCTTTGCTGGAAATTTCGTGATCATATCCCATGAGATGAATCGCCCCATGAATAAAAAGATGGATAAATTCATCCAAGTAACTAATGTCAAACTCTTTGGCCTGTTTGATGACACGCTGGTGGCAAATCGCAAGATCCCCTAACAAAATCAGGCTGCCGGTATAATCATTGGTCGTTTTGGGCTTTCGTAGAGTTTCAAAAGTTGGAAAGGAAAGAACGTCAGTCACCTTATCTTTATGGCGGTAATCAGCATTCAGTTTCTTGATTTTGGCTTCACCACATAAAAGTACAGAGAGTTTAAATGCAGCAGTTTGCTTCAGCCAGGAAGGGTGAATAATCTTCTGTTTAGTTATGAGATCCTCAATGACAAATGTCGCCATTTCAAGCCATTTGGATAATTTAAGTTCCTCGGCCTTAGTGAGTTTGACGGAGGGATGAAAGTCGACCTGGATGAATGAGTGTTTCTTCATGTTGGCCATGTTATCCTTTTATGAGATACCAGGCAATAATGAAGGGGCGAAAATGAATCATCCAGAATTAATCAGGTGCATTGAAGTAATTTCCAGACTTCGCCATCCGACCAAGGGCTGCCCTTGGGATCTGGAGCAAAGTCATGAAAGTCTACTTAAGTACCTGATCGAAGAATCTTATGAGTTCATTGAGGCCACTGAACTTAAAAATCAAAAGATGATGGAAGAGGAGTTGGGAGATGTTCTCCTTCAAGTGCTCCTACATTCAACTATCGCCGCTGAAGCAAAAAGTTTCGATCTGGAGTCAGTTGCAAAAAACCTCGCCGACAAAATTGTACGCCGCCATCCTCACGTATTCGGGGATGAAACTGGAAAATTAAGCAGTGATCAAGTTGTGGCAAACTGGCAGGAAATTAAAAAAATTGAGAAGGGTCCGAAAAAATATTCTATTGATACTAAATACCTTCATGCCCCAGCATTGGAAGCCGCTTTCAAAATTGGTCAAAAATCCACTTCCGTCAATTTTGACTGGGAAGACTACTATCAAGTCATGTCCAAAGTTGAAGAAGAATGGCAGGAAGTAAAAGAAGAACTTCCGCCAGGTGGAAGGCACGATAAAGCGCGGGTAAAAGAAGAAATAGGAGATCTCCTTTTTTCTGTTGCTCAGCTCGCTCGCCATCTTGATCTCAATCCTGAAGACTGCTTAAGGGATGCTAACCGTAAATTCATTAACCGTTTTCAAAAAGTTGAAGACAAAGTCAAAGCTCGTGGAAAAACTCTGCAAGAGACTCCCCAGGCCGAACTGGAAAAAATATGGATCGAGGTTAAAAAGTTATGAAACTGAAAAATGAATTCATTCATTTAGTTCCAGATCGCCGACTCTATAAACTTAATATACCAGTAATTGGCCTGACTGGAGGCATAGCCTCTGGAAAGTCTACCGTGAGCCAGATGCTAGCCGACAAGGGATTGGCAGTTGTAGATGCCGACCGCCTGGTAAAAGAGATCTACGCCCTTCCAGAGACCCTGGCCTTTGTTCAAAAAGAATTCCCTGACGTTATTCAAGCTGGTAAAATTCAATTCAACCTTTTGCGCCAGAAAGTTTTTTCAGATACTAAAGTCAAGGCCACTGTTGAAAATTTCATTTATCAACGCCTGCCCCAGACTTTTCAAAATGCTTTTGAGAAATTTGATCAACCTCAAGTCCTAATTTATGATGTCCCCTTGTTGTTTGAAAGAGACATGAAAGGCTACTTTGATTTGACAGTCCTGGTTTATGCTCCTCAGGATCTACAACGAGAGAGATTGATTCAGCGAGATAAGCAAACACCAGAAATGGCCGAATCAATCCTGAATCAACAAATGAATATAGAAGAGAAGAAATTAAAAGCTGATTTCGTGATAAATAATTCTAAGAGTGAAGAAGAATTGGCGAAGGAAGTTGAAAATTTCCTCCGCCAAATTATACAGGCTTAATTTTGAAAATGGATTTCAATTTCAGTGGGCTCATTAGCAACATCAAATGGATTTCTATAAGTCTTCTTATTAATAATCTGGCACTTACCTTTGGCCGGTGACCACTCAGCTCCCAAGAAAAATGTCTGGCTTTCATACTTCACACATTTTAAACCTTTGTCACAGGCATATTCCCACTCGCCATTTGAAGTACGCTTGCCTTTTTCATAGACCGGGCAATTCTGCCCCTCAATACCTCTTAGCTGGCATGAACGGTATTTTTCACGGCCACTTTCTTCAGCACATCTTGGAAAGTTTTTAATTTTAACAAGGGAGATAACTTCTTTATTAAACCAATCATAACAATGGTTATCTTGGGCACACTTAGTTTTCGGATGAGAAAAAGTAAGCCCTGCCACCATGTTCTTCATCATAATATTTAAAGAACTTGAAATAGTCATTGTGTTGTTTAAACGAGCATTCAAAAAGTCTCTGTGACAAAGTTCTGATAAGTATTTTATAGTCATACTTTTATTGGCCACATACTCAGGTAGAGCAATCCTTCTTGAAGCAAGGTTTACTGTATTTACATATTTCTTCGTAACGGTAACATCCCCACCAAGTCCCATGAACTTAAAGCCCCCAGCACCAGTGTAGTCTGTTCCAAAGTCAAGTTGAGCGTCACAAGTAAAAGAAACGTATCTTTTGACCATTTTCCCATTCTGTACAACAACTTTGCCCGCTCTATCTCTCTTCCATAAATCAAAATTCCCATCATTCATCAAAACAGGGTTCAGACCTTCTGCCATGATTACAGCATTAGTCGTATACTCTCTGTTGAAGCTAATCATTGGTCCCGCTTCAACAGAAACACCAAGAAACTCAAACTTTAATTGAAGAGAAATCTTAGAATCAGTCTTCGTAATTTCGGCTGTCTTAATGGTCTGGTTACTAGTAGAAACCCATCGGCTACTTTCACGGTCAGAAACTAAAGTTTCCATGAGCTCAGCTTTCGTAGAATATTCTTTGCGTTCAGAATCCTTAGAAGTATTCGCTTTAGGATTAATCGGATCTGCACCAATAGGAGCCTCTTCTTTATTCAGGAATTCAACTCTGTTCACAACCTCTTTTTGCATGACAACTTCAACGCTGGAAAGATCAACTTCTTCACTCACTCCACCAGCTTCAACTGAATCCAAAGTTTGAATGGCGAGTTCTAAAAGTTCATTCTTAAGTTCAGGCGAGGCAAGTTCAAGATCTTTTTCGATATTCGCTCTAATTTCCTCTCGCGCAACTTCTGCATCCTTATGTTCTGCCAAAGCAGCTTTATAAGCCGAGTGAATCTGCGAGCGTATTTTATCTGCTAATAAGTTCGTTTCGTTTTTAGCTCGAGCATTAATCGATAGACCCTGCTCCTCGTAACTTAGCTCTCTTTGGTAAGCTTCGAAGGCCAGCGTTGGAGCATTGGTTTGAAGCTTCATTAAAGCTCCTACCCGCATTTGTTTTTGCTTAAAGCTCACACCAGCAAAACCAGAGGTAGAAATGAGTGCCGCTAAAATAACCCAACGTGAATGAAGCATAGAATCCCCTTAATTGAACCTTTGGTAATTCTATAGAAATTTGTTATAGGTAGTGTAAGGAGTGCAGAGATTACCGGGTGGTGTCTAATTTATAGACAGGTCAGTTTCTACAGACATTTCGACAAATTGTCGGGTCCATGGATCAATAAAATTCAGGGATTTGGCCAGCAACTTAAGGCCTTCTCTATTCTTATTTCCCTTTCCGTATTTTGGATCCCCCATCACAGGGTATCCGATAATATCCAAATGACGGCGAATTTGGTGAAGCCTTCCTGTATCTATTTTAATTAAGAGAAGGCTACATCCTTTACCATTGGCCAGGACTTCAAAATGGGTAATGGCTTCTTTGCCATCAAGCGAGTCAGTAATGGTCTGCCTGTGCCCTCTTTCCATCTCTCCTTTAACAATTGCTTGATAGGTTTTAGTGATCTTATTCCTCTGGAAGAGGTCACTCAGCTTGCCGGCCCCTTCGGAGCTGTAACCTATTATCATCAGGCCTTCTGTTTCCCGGTCCAGCCTGTGAACTAAATAGGCTTCTTTCTTTTTTTCTATTTCTACAAATCTCAGAAGAGAAGTGTGATCTGAAACTTGTGTTCCCTGAGGTAACACTCCTGCCTGCTTCAGCCAAATTCCATAATGGGGAGTCTCATAAAGACACTTGGCCTCAGTTAATTCGGGGAAAGAAAGAACACGTGGATCGTAATAGAGAGTGACCTTGTCTTCGGGCGCAACCAGCACATCAGTTGAACGCTGGCGCAAGATCTTGCCTTTTCCCGCCTTCTGAAACCAGACGGCCCCCTTGGCAGCCGCATCCGACAGGACCTCAAGGCTTAAGGAAGTTGATTTTTGAAGTACTTCACCAAGTTTGGTTTTCGTCGTGAAGTACTTTGAGACGTTAATATTGTATGTTCTCATTAAGATAGAAAGTTTTCACCTTCAGGGGCCATTCGATTTGAAACGACTGGTCTCATGTCTTTCTTCATGAGTCCGTGAAGATTCTGGAATTGGTCTAAAATCTTACCTTCTTCGATATTCAAAATCTTTTGAATTTCAAGGATCGCTTCTCTCAACTCATGATCTTTCTGGGACGTTTGGAAAGAGAAAGTTGTCTGCTCAATTGTTTGTTTTTCATGAATCATATTCAATTTAGACAAAAGTACATCTAACTGAGAGAGCTTTTTATCCAAGGTTGCCACGTTAAAATCAAGACGGGCCAGTTCATCTTTATATCTTGTTGCCAATTTCTGCTGACTCTCGTCCATAGGAGGAATTTGAGACATGAGAAGGTTATTAAGAGAAATAAGTTTAGCTTTCACTTCCATTAATTCGAATTTAAGTTTTTTATAATCAGTTTTTACGGAGTCAAGCTGTCCTAAAATATCCATAGATTCCTTGCTCTTTTTAATAGCTTCAACCGAGACTTGGTGTAAACGGTAAGCTTCGTTTTTAAAATCATCACTCTGCTGCATAATCGTTTTATTGATCTGAAGCAGACCTTCACTTTTTTCTAGAGCTGTAATAAATGAGTCACGCAATTCATGAACGGTCTTAATTTCTTCTTTTATGATGGCGCGTTTTTCTTCTTCGGTATCTTTAAAATCTTGAATCGTTAAATGCTTTGAATGATTGTCTTTTTCCAATGCATGAATAGTATGAAGAGACTCTGATTTTTCATTGGAGACGCGGTCAAAGATATTCACCATTTCCGAATAGAGATCATTTATGTCGTGGTTTTTAAAGTCTCTCTCAAGCATTCTCAACTCATCTTCATCTAAGCGGTTTTCGTTCCAAAGAGTAAGAAAGCGGTTGATGGATACTTTTGTCAAAGCAATCTGTTCATTAATAGCTTCCTTGGCCGAAATTAATGGATAGAAGAAAACCATCACTCGCCCTTCGCGGTTTGCACTGATCGGAGTCACATACATTTCGTAAGGTTGAGCAGGAGTTAATTCGTCCTGTTTAACTTTAACCGGGTAGATTCCAGCAATTTTATTTACCATCGCTTCATAAATAGGATCATTTTCAAGATTCAGATAATCTCTAACATAATCCCAATTAAAGGCATCGCTGCGAACTTCTTCTTCACTTAGGTAGAGTTGATCCAAAAACAGATTATTGTGCCAGGTAAGCTTAAAGTTATAATCAATCATGCAACCAGCAAAAGGCAGACCTTCATGCAAAAGAGTTCCAAGATTTAGTTTAATTTTTAATTCATCCAGAAGGCGAACAATGTCTTCTCTGGTCGAATCTGAATAGTGATCTACCATAAAGCGCTGATCACCCAGAATCCCTTTTTCGATAACATTCTTAACTTCAGCTTCAACTTGAATTTCCATCTTATTGCGCTGCCAGCGAAAGAGATAGGCCAGACCCATCCATGCAACAACTAAAAAGGCGATCAGACTAGAGAGCATGATAATCAATTGATTTTGTTTTTGTGAGCGCATCCCTTTCAGGTTAAGGGCCTTCTTTTCTACATCAATGAGCCACTGAGCAAGAGCGATCTGGGCCTGATTAATGTGCGCCTTAAGATTTCTAGACTGTGAGTTAAGATTTGATAAGAGATTCAGCTCATATTTCATCGATTCAAAACGGTTATTAAGAGAAGCTTTTTCACCATCGGTCAATGAAGAATTGGCAATCAGCTTTGCCAGGCGGTTCAAATCAGTCTGGATGTAGCTTACCTGGATAGAGCCTCCAACATTTTTAGAAGTCAGGGCTTCAAGACGCTCCTGCATCTTTTCAGTGATCACCATAACATTTTTATATTTCTGAGAAGCTGCAACATCATTAAGAGCATTTACTTTTTGCTTAAGCACCTTAAGAGCGTCAGTGGGATTACTCATCCCAGAGTTTTGATTAATGAGCTTATTAAATGTTCTGATATTTAGACCCAAATCAGTACTAACTTTGAGTTCTACTAACTCTTCTGTTTCAACAATCTTCTGAGTCAGTTCACGCATCTTATCGTGGGCCTTATCAGCTTCTGCCCAAGAAAGGTATTTTCCAACCTTATCAAAGGTATTGTCTTGCTTCAGATGCTGAATCAACAAATTGATTTTAGTTGTTTGCTCTTCTTCGGTACTCTGGAGGTGATTTATTCTGTATGCATAAAGCGTAGAACCAACACACGCAAGTATGGCAATAATGAAGATTCCGTGGGTCGCCCACTGACCTTGATTAAAAGTTTTCTTCCAGTCCATGATGAAGCCTTTCTTAAGTGATTTTCAATACTTAATTTTCTGACAAAATGAAACGGATTGGGAAGAGATTATTTAAGATCATCTCGTAGGGGCAATTAGTGAAAGTGGCTACTTTTTAGACAACCGCCACGCCACTGGCAACTAATCCCACCCCTCTCATGCCTAGGACCCAGCTTTTCTGGCATCCGGTTTGCTTACTAAGGCCTATGATCAATTCCTTTATCCTTCTAGCTCTTCTTTTGGGAATACTCCCGGCCTATGCTCAGGAAGAAGTGGCCGTGGATGAGATTGATCTCGCGGATGGATTGAGCCTGACTGAGGAGAACCCGCTTACTCCTTACGCTTTAAAGAAAAATGGAAAATTTAAAAATCAATTCAAGGTTCCGTTTGCCGTTTTAGCTCAATATTTTAAATTCGCTGGACAGGGATTCATCCTCGAAAACGAAAACATGGGGCCTATTCTTGATCTGAATATGGATGTCGTGACCACAAAAACTGTGGACGACATCGAGTTCTATGTAAATTTAAAACGAAAAAAGGCTTATCCAAGCATCATTCTTAATCCTCACTCGGTTTCAAAATTATTTGTACTTGATCCGAAGGTTTATAACCTCTTTGCGAACGCTCCTGACTTTTTAACCGCAAAACAAAAAGTCTATAGTGCCAAAGGCTTTAATGCAAAAGAGGTTCGGTATGAACACAACATGGTTCACATAGAAGACTGGATGTCTCTAAATCATCCACCAGTTTTGGATCTCGGTGAAGATCTCACAGTTTGGGATCAAACCTATACTCCAATCGATTATGCTCAAGAAGAATCGGTATTTTATTCAGAAGATTTCCAAAAGAAGATTGATGAAATTTCCAAAACAGAACTCACTTTTGGAAACAAAATTGAACTTTTGGATAACGGGAACTCATATGATCGGAAAATCCTAGAAGTTGGTAAGGCAAAATCCTCAGTCCTTATGGCAGTGATGTCATTTTTCTGCGACGAATCTTCGAGAATTCTGGAAGACAAACTTATTGAAAAGGCCAAAGAAGGAATAGACGTCAAACTTATGGTGGAAAAGGTTTGGACAAAACTCGCTATGAAAAAGTGTCTTAATCGCATGATTAAAGGCGGAATCGATGTTGTGCTAGCAGATGACCTTTTGAAAAAAGGAGAGAAGCAGGCCCTCTTTCACGATAAGTTTATGGTGATCGATAACCAGAAAGTGATTATGGGTGGTGCTAACATTATGGCGAGCGATAATATTTCGACTGGGATCAACCACATGAACCGCGATAATGACGTGTATGTGGAGGGTCCTGTTGCCTCAGACGCGACCCTAAGTTTTGTCGAGTTGTGGAAAAAATTTGCTAAAAATCGCAACAAAGATATTTCAATTTATGAAGTCCAGGCCTTGGCCCAAAAGAAGAAAGAGACTGAACAAAATATCAGAGGGGCCCAGGTATATAATCAAAAGCTCAGTGACAAATCCGAACGAAGCAATGGTGCCTGCCGTTTTATGAATCAAAGTCCATCAACGGATAAAAACAAACTCTCAAAAGTATTCATTGAATTCATAGAAAATGCAAAGTCGCGTATGAGTATGACGAATGGTAATACTTTTTATTTTGATTTACCGGAACACAAAGAAAAAGAGCGCGCCCGAGATACCTGGAACAAGCGACTCTATCGAAGTATTTTCAACTCGGCAGAGCGCGGAATTAAACTCGATATCATCGGAAACGGAATCGACGGTGGCTATGGAGAGGCGTCCAACACCTTTAAACGCATATATCTTAAAAATCGTTATAGAGTAAATCCGATCCCGAGAACAATTTCGTCTTTTCTGGGTAATTTGATGGATAAAATGGCAGCTAAAGCGAACCAGCCTTATCTTGAGGAGCTCGCGAAGAAAAAGAATATCCGTGCATGGACTCATTTTCAATATATGCATTCAAAGAAGATGCAGTTTGATCGTATTGTAAGTGTTGTGTCCAGTTATAACCTGGACGAATGGTCTGCAGATAAATCCCATGAGTCTGCTATCGTCTGTATGGATGATAATTTAAATAAACAGCTAGAGAGAAGCTTTCTTCAGGATATTGTGAACTCTCAGCCTGCGGCCATCACCAAATAAAAAAAGCCCTCTTTCGAGGGCTTTAAATAATCATTTTTTTTTTAATTTTAGCTTGCAAGATCTTCGTGTGACTCAAACTGGTTACGAAGCTTTACTTTTAACTTAATAATCGCCTGGGTGTGAAGCTGAGACACGCGTGACTCAGTAACGTCTAGGACCTGGCCAATTTCTTTAAGGTTAAGATCCTCAAAGTAATAAAGTGAAAGGACCAATCGTTGTTTTTCAGGCAAAGATTTGATTCCATCTTTAATAATCTCTTGAGCACGCTTATATCCAACAGCATTTTGGGGATTCGCAGAACGTGAAGTCTCCATTAGAGACACCATCAATTTCTTATCACCCTTACTCATCGCTGTAGCATCATCAATGTTCATTAATGACACTGATTTTGATTTATTAATTAGCTCATGGAACTCGTCCATAGAGCACTGAAGGTGTTCGCACATTTCTTCGTCAGTGGCCGGACGGCCAAAATCTTTATCAAGTTTGGCATAAGCTTTTTCTACTACTTTTGCCTTTTCACGAACTGAACGAGGAACCCAGTCCTGAGATCTAAGTTCATCAAGGATCGATCCACGAATACGGAATTCAGCATATGTTTTAAATTTGTTGTCGCGAGTAGGATCGAATTTCTCAATGGCATCCATGAGTCCAATCACGCCGCAAGAAATCATGTCGTCCAGCTCGATATTTGGTGGAAGACGTGAAGCAATCTTTTGAGCAATATATCGAACAAGTGGAGCGTACTCCAGAATGATCTCTTCTTTAACCTTAGGTTCAACTGTGCAGCGGTAATCTTTGAGGTTCTTTAGTTTGGCCGTGAGTGATGACATTTAGCTCTCCTGTGCTTTTACCGTTTAGTGAACATCGTGTTCATGGGCCATCTGTATTACTCCGTTTGAAGGGAGAGCAGTAGGTCCACCATCTTTTTCGGTGAACCCATATAAAAGTTTAACGAAGTTTTTTTGCCATTCATTTTTTTGTT
>JAIFLR010000124.1 GCA_020048985.1 Halobacteriovorax sp.
CGCTTCAAGATAATATTTTACTCAATATTCCTAACCTTCCAGATGCCTCTGTACCTGTTGGGAAATCCGAAGAAGAAAACGTTGAAGCTAAAAGATGGGGAACTCCCAGGAATTTTGACTTCATTCCTGTCGATCACGCCGATATCGGTGAAAAATTAGGAATGCTTGATTTTGAGGCGGGGGCGAGGATTACTGGTGCCAGATTCGTAGTTTATAAAGCTGGATTAGCTCGCCTTGAAAGGGCTTTGATTAATTTTATGCTCGATCATCAAGGCTCTAAAGGATTCACAGAAATGATGACTCCTTTCATAGCTCATGAAAGATCTTTAATTGGTACTGGTAACCTTCCCAAGTTTGAAGACCAGCTTTTTAAACTTAATTCAGAACAACCCTGGTACCTCATCCCTACTTCTGAAGTCACTTTAACCAATATCAAACGCGAACAAATTATTGAGGAATCAGAATTCCCCATTCTTTATGCCGCCTACTCGCCTTGTTTTAGATCTGAAGCCGGCTCACATGGAAAAGACGTTAAAGGTCTGATTCGTATGCACCAGTTTAACAAAGTTGAAATGGTTTCAATTTGCTCCCCATCTCAGTCGCAAGAGATTCATCAAAAGATGATTGATAGTTCATGTGAAATTCTCGAAAAATTAAATCTCCCTTACCGGGCCCTTCGTCTTTGTACTGGAGATATGGGTTTCGCATCGCAAAACACAATTGATCTTGAAGTTTGGGTGCCGAGTCAGAATAAATACCGCGAAATTTCCTCAATCTCTAATTGTGGTGATTTTCAGGCCAGAAGGGCTAATATCCGCTTCCGTAATAAGGACGGCAAACTTGAATTCGCTCATACTTTGAATGGTTCTGGGCTGGCCGTAGGGCGCACTGTAGTGGCAATTCTCGAGAATTATCAACAAAAAGACGGCTCGGTACAAATTCCTGAAGTTCTTTTGCCTTACATGGGCGGAATGAAAGAGATACGTAAATAGCGATTGTCTTTTTTCTCGAAGTTCTTTATATTTATTCTCCTGTAGTGGAGGACTGGCCGAGCGGTTTAAGGCAACAGTTTTGAAAACTGTCGTGGGTTAACGCCTACCTGGGGTTCGAATCCCTAGTCCTCCGCCACTTTTTACATTGAAATCTTGGTAAGTGTTTCTAAGCCAATAACGGAGACGTGGGTGAGTGGCTTAAACCACACCCTTGCTAAGGGTGCGAAGGGTAATTCCTTCCATGAGTTCAAATCTCATCGTCTCCGCCATATCTTGAACCCGTAATCACATTTAGATTATTGAAATTGCTCGGCCCTTGCCGAGCTTTTTCATTTTAGAGCGTAACAAAAGTTCAAAGGTTCGAGGTTTAGAATCTCTGAAAATAGGTAAGTTTTGCTCCTTACGTCTCTTTCAAATAGTCATAATACAATTTAGGAATGAAAAACTGGCTTTTTCTGTCTCTTATTCTACTTTCTTCTTCTTGGGTTCAAGCATCGGACTTAGCACCACTTATTAATTTTTTAAGTGGTAAAGAAATGATTCCAGGAACTGTTAATTGCGCACTTTCGGATGAAGATCATTTTCAAGCCTGTGCTATTTCTTTGTGTGGAAATCCTCAGAAAATAAAAATGGAAAGAACCGAAAAAGAACTTTTAGATCAGTATGACTCTAAGAGATTTGGTGAAGTGTCAAAAGTTGAAAAGAATCTGCGCGAATTATTAGACAAATATCAATCAAAGACCCTGAAGGATATCGAAGCAATATCAACACCCATAATGAAAGAAGCCTATTTCAAAGAGAGTTTGATGATTTAAGGCCAATGGGAGAAAAGTATTCCATCTCTTTAAACCTTCCCAGTGAACCAATTACAGAAAAGATGAGGAAATCACTAGAAGCCTATGCCAAGAAATTAACTGTTAGTCGAAACTCTCTTGTAGATGTCTGGTCTTTGTCTTTAGAAGACGCCAGAGCAAGACTTAATTTATTGTGGAAGGATAATAAACAAATTTTTGAAAAACTAGATCCTACAGAATTTCAAAGATTATCAGATAAAGTGAAATCAAGTGCCGATATGGGTGGATTTGATTTGAAAGAGTTTCTTGAAGAATTTTATTCTCGTGTTAATTTGCTTAATCCTACTCTGTTTTGCAAAGATAGTGAGTGCAGAAAAGAGCTGACAGAAATAATTCTTGAAAATGATGTTTCTTCACTGAAACGTGAATTAGGTAATAAAGATTTTGTTAGTAGTATTTTACCGACCTGTCTTGCGTCTTATATCCAGCATGGAGCCAGAAAGGTTGAAGAAGAAAAATTTAGAAAACTAATTTCTGGAATATTAGAGCGTATTGAAAAGAAAATTATGAAAAGCTACAGTGATCATAGTCGTCTCGCCTATAAAAAAATTTTCTCGGAAATAACACTAGATTTTGGGGAACGAATTGATCCTTCTCTTGAAGTCCAAAGAGTCGAGGCGAATTTGAAAATAAATGAAGAGCTTTCGAGTCCCAAAAAGTACTTGGATAAATTTAAGTCCTATGGATTATTCAATGATTCCTTTAAAGAAATCCCATTTTGTAAGCCAGCAATCAGTAGCGATATTATATCTGATAAGTTTGTGAAAGGTGATGTAACAGATTTCTCTGGAGCCGTAAGTAGAACACCTCTCACCATTTCCGATGTCTCTTGTATGCATGCTAATTATGGGCAAGAGGTCTTTGCTCATGAAGCAGGTCACGTCTTAAGTTATGCCATTCAAAACAACCTTCTTAGTGAAACAAGTAAAATAGAATTCTTGAAAACTCGTTCCTGTATTTCAGGGAAATCGAATTTGAGTTTTGCTAATGATTCGAAATACACTGAAGAAGATATGGCCGATCATGTGTCATCAATCGCTTATGCAGATAGCGAAATTAATCAAAATTGTTTTTTGTTGAAACATGAAAACGAGAAGTACATTGATCTTGGATTTAAAAATTCAATCAAAGCTGACACTCATTCATCTGCGTTTACAAGATTAATGAGAGAAACGCTTTATAAAAAGAGAGAGTTAGGAGAATCATGCCAGTACCTCTATTCGCAGTATAAAAATCAGGTGAGGCTTGATCCATGCGAATAATTATTCTTTTTTCATTTTTTATTAGTTTCCAATCCTCGGCTTATTCTCTTAAAGTGAATAGTCTGCAAGAATTCGATATTGTATCTGAACAAAAATCAATCAAATTCAACTCTGGCAAGAGGAACATTAAGTTCAAGAAGATAAAATGTAATGAAGTAATTTTTTCAACCGCGGAAAAAAGGCTTCGTTTGATTAAGTCCGGCCCAGCTTTACATAAAGGCGAAGTCCCTGATAAGTTCAATTTTAAAATCGATGGAATTCCTTACCATGAAGAAATAGGAAGCTATCGAGCCAAGTACTTACTGGGTTTACCTGGAGAAATGGAAAGATTGAAACTTGAAGAGTCATTTCGATGTAAAAAATAATGCATAGTTGTATTAGTCTTATGTTCTCACATAAGTTGTATTTTAAATTTGAGTTTTATGAGGACTTCGCAAAATGTCCCAGTTACCGAAATCTGATGCAGAGAAATCATGGATTACGTCGAGTTTTACCAAAAAATGTTCATGATTTCGTTGATCATATCTCAAATGCGAAATTTATTTTAAATATATCCCTTCTACCTCATTATAACGATTGTAGTAAACTTCAGTCTTCCCTGAATCACAAATATAACTTCTTACTGTTTGATAGTTATGACCCGCACTTAGTTTGGTTTCTTTCTTGTGCTCACATTTTTTGGATTTCCAGCGAGTTTCAACATCCATGATGTACAATCGGTTTTCTGGTAAATAGGCAAGGCCCGTTACTTTGTTGTCTTTTGATATACCTATAGCCCAACTTTGGGATTCGCTTTTGGAGCGCTTATAAATCCAATTGTCTTCTCCATTGATTGGTAAAATTTCACTAGGATTTCCTAGAATGGAAACAATTTGATCGCTATCCCATGATGTAGAGTAATTTTCTAGAATCCACCAAAAGTCAGTTTTGTGATCTTTTGATGTTGAACAGGAAAAAAAAAGTAAAAACAATATTAGAAATTTCATTTTAGAAAATTCTCCAAGCATTTAAGTAGTGATGGTTGATCTTTGAAGTTATTTGCATTCTGGATATATAGCTCGATCAAATTTGAAAAGTCTTCGTCTGGTCCATTATAGCTGTCCTGGATTGAAACTTTCTTTCTTTGTAGAGAAAGTGTTTGTCCATCCCTGTTTATTTTCCATTCGGCGGTAGTACGAAATTCTTCTTTGCTTTTGTAATCGAGGGAATCCCAGTATATGTGGGCAAGTTCATGGGATAAAACTCTAGATAAATCATGTGAGGATATGCTGTCATAAATGACAATGATTTGATTTTCACTATTGCTTACAGATGGATTGATTGATTTCTCGGTTGAACGAAGAAGCGTGATCTTTCCAATATTGGTGATTGATTTTGGAAGTTTTTCTAAAACTGCTCGAACTTTGATTTCTTGTATTTTGGTCCAGTTCTTAAATTTCTCATTCGGGTTTGGCCAATTTTTTGGAGATATTGTAGTAAATATCGGTTCTGGTTTCTTTAATGTTCTATAAGGACGGCATTGCTCTTTTACCTGTGTCGCGGATACAGCTGTCCCATCAGTTTTTGTGTAAGCATTGCGAGGATGAGAGCGAACAGGAAAATGTCCTTCTGGGCATTTATTTGCATGAGAGGCACTAATACTTCCAAAGATGAAAAATAAGACAGTCAAATACTTCATAGTCCTATTCTAAACAACATTACCTCCATTTTAATTAATATTTAGAATGCACAGCAATTATGTCAAGAGTACTTGATGAATCTTGTATGATGGCTATTGGCCATCTTTTCTAAGCTTATAACAGTTTATGGTTAATAGGTTCGACCGGAGCCGTCTCAGGCATTTTAAATTACTTACAGATTGTTTAAAGCCCAACTTTGTTGGGTTTTTTTTTGTTATTTTTAACCATCAAATCGTTTCTCATTTTATAATGGTTCATCAATGTTAAAGGGACACTAAATGAGAAACTTTCTGCTTCTATCTCTTGGCCTGGTTACGGCCTGTTCGAGTCGTGCTCCTAAGCCTGAGGTTTCTAAATTTTGTCATTCTTCGCGTGAATATATTACGACGATGGAATTTATTCGAAATCAAAAAGAGTTCGAACTAAATGAGAAGCAGGCTCGTGAGCTTGCAGACAAAGTTTCAATCGGATGTACGGGTGCCTCAAAACGTTTTATTCAAGTGACAAAGCTTTTAGTGAAGTCTGGAGCACCCAGTGATAAAGCAATTGAAACGGGGATAGAATACGCCCAAGGTGAAGAGCAAGCTTTTGCAGCCTTTATGACTATATTTAAAAGCACGTACCTTGAATCTCTTTTAGATCTAGATCTAAAACTCTCTTTAGATATTTCAAAGAATCTTACCCAAGGTTATAAAGGGAATAAAAAGCTGGTCGAAGCTGATTTTTCTCGATTAGTTGAATTTTGTGTCAGCCAGAAATCACTGGATCTTCCACTCCCAGAGTGTGCCAAAACTGCTGCTCGTGTAGTTAAGTCTGGTGAAAATTTTGAATTTAAAATAGGTACTGATTTCATAGATGTCTTTAACTTTGTAACAGATAAAGACAATGCGAATCTTCCAACTTACAAAGCGCTGAATGTAGCAGAAGATGTTGTTCAATATGGCCCAGAAGCCAAAGCAAATTTTTTCAAAGCCTATGAATATGGGATAGCAAAGAATGGTTTGGATAAGACGATACCTGATGCCATCGAATTCGCAAAAACAATGGCATCAAGATCAGTTAAGAAATAAAATTAATTAAACGACACTCCAACAATGAGTCCCATCGTCGGCTTCTGGTTGACCGGATTTAAAAGTAATCCATTGCTGAAAGTTAGTGGGCCAAATACTTTTTTCTTGTAAGAATTATGGTCTCTGCTAACTTGTTCCCAATTAAGAGGGAATACAACAGGAAGAAACGATGTGAGGACGCCCAGCATCGCTACACCTTGTGCTGCACTGTCCTTTTCTGCAGCATCAACCAAAGCCAAAGTCGCTCCTGCATTTGTGACAAATGAAATCCATTTGATTTTTTTGGCCAAGCGAGAAGCTTGATCAATATGCTCTTCTGCTAATCTTTCAGCTGCAAGTTGGCTGCGAAGACCAGGACCGGAAATTTTTTTGACTTCATTTAATCCACTTTTATAAGGTTGGTAACTTGTTTGTAACCATATCGAGGTCGCTAGCCACCCTGCTCCAACGGCTATAGCAATTTTAGGCGCCATATCATCATCTTCATTTTCAAGATTGTTGAGGGTCATAAGTCCTGCTACCAAAGTTGTGGCTGAAGCCACGTGTAATGGGAGGTGATTGGACCAAGAGTTTTGTTCTGACCTGTTTGCTTCAATATTCAGACGCTCCGAAGCTTTAGGGACAACCATAAGCTCAGGATAGTTCAGTGGGCTTGATTCAGCTTGTGCATTGAATGCAAGCATTAGTGGAAACAGGAAAAGGAAGGCTGATTTCATTAGTAACTCCCAAAAAATGAATATTGTAATATGATAATGATATAACATTTTTGAATTGAGCCTATTAATTTTTAATCTGGAAATAAGTGATGAAAACTGCCGCACTAATTACACTTTGTATTTTTCCGCTTGCCATTTTTGCCGGGACGCACACTGCCACCATAGTAAAACTCGAAAACTCATCAGTCATCTATGTTCCTGGAGAAAATAAGTTGGCCGGGTTTGCCCATGTAAAATATCTGGATTCGGTCTACCACATACTCCCTGCTGCCAAGGGGGCGAAACTGGAAAACGGATATATTTTAACCACCGGTCCGAAGTCAAAAGCAAAAGTGGTTTTCAAAAATGGAGACCATATATTTGTATCCGAAAATACACAGTACAAGATTGATTGGAAGCGTGATGCTGGTACTCAAGAAGATCCTTCGGTTATAAGTTTAATCAGAGGAGCCGTTAGGGGCTTAATTCAAAAAGATGGTCCACGTACCGGAATGAAAGTTAAAACAGCATCCACCGTTCTTGGTATTCGCGGGACGGATTTTTTTGTAACTGAGAATCATGGGACCTTAAATGTTTCAGTCATTAGGGGCAACGTCGAAGTTTTTGATAATGAGAGCGGCAAAAAATCCACTAACGTTCAATCTGGTCAGACATTCACTAAAGAAGATAAAGAAATAAATATCACGGCCATCACTAAGGAAGATTTAAGGGAAATTTCCAAGGGTTTAGTGGTTGAGAGTAAAGCGGGTGAAGAAAAACCTGAGGTGACAAAGGAATTAGCAGAGCTTGAGACTAGTGCCACTGAAGTCACTCTTAATGATATTAAACAATACCAGCCACAGCTCTATAAAGAGATTTCTGAAAAACAAAACTTGAAAGCAATGACCTCAGATTCGCTTGCCGTTAACACAGTAAAAATCTTGGAGGAGAAAGCTCCTTTTAGGGCGAAAAAGCCCAGTCAAAGTGAACTTGATGATGATAGTGATCCATACGAAAACTACAAATTTAAGAAAAAGTAACTTCCCAATATGAATAAGCTAAAAACAGAAGTTACTCTAATTGAGAGAAATGGCAGAACATTTTCTCAACGAACAGAATTCTTTGAAAATGGACAGATATCCCAAACGGGTGTTTACACCAATGGGCTTAATAATTGGTCTTGGAATATTCCAACCGGGATCGTTAAAAGCTTTTGGGAGAATGGACAGTTAAAGAGTGAAATAACATATAACGATTTTGGAAGTCTTGATGGTGAGTCTAAATTCTATGATACGAAAGGTGCCATGACGAAGAAAAGTGTTTTCTCGAATGATGTATTAATTGAAGAACAAAGTTTTGTGGTAGTTAAGGAAAAGTAGTAAAACGAGAGAATATTAGTAAAACCAATATTCTCTCATGGAAAAAAACTAGATCTTAGTAACGCTTATTATCACGCGGAACCATAGGCTTAGCTTCAGTAACATTCATTTGGCGTCCACCAAAATCAGTTCCATTAAGTGAAGTGATTGCCTGAGCAGCCTCTGCACCTGTAGACATTTCAACAAAGCCAAATCCTTTACTTCTATTAGTATCACGGTCCATGATGACTTTTGCTGATTGTACTGTTCCAAACTGTGCAAATTTCTCTGACAGTGTATTGTCTGCAACTGTGTAACCAAGGTTGCCAACATAAATTTTTGTATTGCTCATAATATTCTCCAATGAAATTCATTACAGTGAGTTGTAACGAAAACTTTTTTTTAATGTAAATTTAAGGATGGAATTTTTAGGGAAGAGGTGTGAACGTCTAAGCTGAAAAAAAGCAAACCTGAATAGTGTCAGTATAGGTTAAAATTGATAGAAGGCCATTTAAATAAAATATATCTGCATTATTTTCAACAAAATTGGTGTCTTGGAATGGATTTCTGTGCTGAAATAATTGAATGTTTAAAAAATCACTCTTCATCACATTGTTGTTTGGCTTAATCCTTTCAATGGGCGTGAGTGCCAATCAAAACTTCCTGCCCCTTCCGTTAATCAAGCGTGATGATAAGCTTCTCAAGATAACGAATGCGAATTTTCAAATTATGAATTCCGTTCCAGGTCTAAGTTCCACATTCGTGGGTGAAATGAAGTGGGAGAGAACAAAACAGAACCTCCTTCTCCCTTTCTTGAAAATTCGTTTAAAAACTTCGAATAATCAGAAATCTCACCTTCATTATCGTTACAAAGGCGTTACTTATTTGCCTCATATCAGTGATCTAGAGGAATTTACCGATTTAGATTTTTCCGTATTTGATCCAGAAAAAGTGGAAGTTTTTCACGAGGGATCTAAGGTTGGAGAAGTGGGGGTTCATGGTTTAACTAAAGAGCGAATCAATAATACGGTATTAATAGATTATTCATGCAGTGGTTACAACTTACGTGTTTTTGGTCTTGATGAGGGCTTCTTAAGTGTTGGATGCGAAATCATCAGAGAAAACATTAAGGGTGATGTGGTCCCAACATTAAATGTGAATTGGATTTCCAGTGAGTATAAAACGCTGGACCTCCATCACGGACCCTATGTGATTTCTTTTTCAAGAGGAAGAGAAGCCAGGGTTGTAGTAAAAAATGATCAAGGTGGAAAAAAAGAAATTCAATTTAAAGTTGATTTTCCCAACCGACTTCACCGTTTAAAGTTGGCAGGCGGGATTGGTCCCTACATGTATGAAAACTCAAAAGATGAAATGAGTGAAGGTCCTCAGGTTTTACCCTCGTTCATGGTATATTCAAGTTATTATCTAAATAACATTCACTCCTTGAAATTTTTTGAAGCTCTCGTCATTAAAGAATCTATTTTTAATCACGCCGGTCTCTATGTTGGATCTGATCTCGGTAAGTTTTATGATGATCGCCTGGTGTTATCTTCTCTTATCGGTTTCCAGGCACTCACCTATCAGTTTGATAATACCGATAATCCTTTTACACAGATCATTTTCCCCCAGGGATTAGAGCTAACCATGCATCACCCTCTTGGTATGGAAAATTATAAGTTCACTATGGGGGGATTTTTGAGTCCTCAGCCCAGCGTGACTTACCAAAATTTTTGGGCCCGCTTTGGGTCAAAAGTCTTTTTGGAGTTCAACTATATCAACTGGCAGTACAGCAGTAGGGCCGCTTCCATGTATGGACTTTCGGTGGGCTTCCCTCTCGCACAGGGTTTTTAACGTCTCAAGTCTCTGAAATGACACGGGTATTGTAACTTCTATAAGTCTTTAAAATTTCTCAAATTTCAATCTTGATAACTGACACATATTGCATTAAAACTAGTGCTTCATTAGCGGAGTCGTAGCTTAGTTGGATAGAGCACTTGACTACGAATCAAGAGGTCGTACGTTCGAATCGTACCGATTCCGCCATTTTCAAATCCATTGTTTTTCGCCCCTCAGCGTTTCATTTACTACCTTAGTCAAAATCATGCGTCTGGCCGTTGTGCCCAGACAAAAAAAGCAATTTATTCCAAAGAAATCGATTTATTAGAATATGAAGATGGCAGACCAAATAGCGAAGAGTACGGTTTCTCGTGGAATACTAACTCTTTTAAAAAGAGAAAAATATGAGCTATTTAGAAATTGGCCATGGTTTAAGTATCTCAAAATCTGCCTGGTCTGAATCCAGTCAGAAGATTTTTACCTCAGAATTACTGGCACTCATATCCGAAGCCCATCAACGATTTAATTCGAAACGACTGTTTCTTTTGTCTGAACGTAAAGATCGGCAAAAGAAATGGGACACTGGAGAGCTGCCCACTTACTTAGACAGAAGCAGTTTTGCCGTTAAGGGCAAATGGAAAATAGAAAAAATTCCCGAAGACTATTTGCAAAGAAGAGTTGAAATCACGGGACCAGTGAATGATACCAAAATGGTAATCAATATGTTGTCACGAAACGCTGAAGGATTTCGAGCCGACACTGCCATGCTTGATTTTGAAGATAGTATGAAGCCTAGTTTTGATCATGTTTTGGCGGGATATAGAAATGTGATTGATGCAGCTTCGGGTATATTAAAATACACCAAGGATGGAAAAAGTTACGAACTAAACCCTAATGATATGGCAGGATTGATGGTTAGGGTTCGTGGTCTTCATCTTGATGAAAGTAATTTGAAGTTTAACGGTGAGCCGGTTCATGGAGGTTTGCTGGATTTGATTGTTTGTTTTTTTCATACAGCCAAAACTCTTCTTGGCCAAAATAAAACACCAAAGTATTACGTTCCTAAATGTGAACATCATTTTGAAGCAAGGTGGTGGAATGATCTGTTCTCATTTCTTGAATCGGAAATGCACTTTCCAAATCCCACTTTGAGAGCAACATTTCTCATTGAAACACTTCCTGCAGCCTTTCAAATTGAAGAAATCCTCTATGAAATTAGAGAGCATGCAATAGCTCTAAATGTCGGACGCTGGGATAAAATATTCTCTGACATTAAAATTCTTCGTTCTCACCCAGATCGCATAAGTGCCGACCGCTCAGAAATCACTCTGCATAAATTTTGGATGGATAATTATGCCAAAAGACTGATAAAAATTTGTCATGAAAGAGGGGCACTTGCCATCGGTGGAATGTCGGCTTTTACTCCAGGGAAAGATGCAGAGACCCGTCATGCTCAAACGGAAAAGGTACTGGCCGACAAACAGCATGAAGCTGATATGGGACATGATGGATGCTGGGTATCTCACCCCTACTTTATTGGGATTGCCATGAAAGCCTTCACCCAAAAAAATCATATTGAAATAACTCTAAAAGATTTTGATAAATACCCAGATCTTTTAATGGACGGAAAAGGTCATAGAACTCTAAATGGTTTACGAACAAATGTAAGAGTCGGCATAGCTTATCTGCAGGGTTGGAATAATGATGTTGGTTGTGTCTCCTGGGATAATCTTATGGAGGATTTGGCCACTCTTGAAATCTCACGCACCCAGGTTTGGCAGTGGTTGCATCACAAAGTCAGGCTTGATGAAGGGCAAGTAGTCACGCCGGAACTTGTGAAGAAATTGTTCGTTGAGGAATTGGCTAAAATTATTTCAGATCTAAAAGACAATAAACACGAACATTTAATTTATCAGTTTGAAAGAGCTCAAGTTGATGCTCAAAATCTATATTTAAAGAAAGAACTCGAAGATTTTTTATCAACCAAATCAGACGTGCTAACTTCGACCAGGGAGAATTTCATGATGACAGCAACTCAAATGACGGAAAACTGGAACACAAATCCACGTTGGGATGGAATTGAACGGCAATATTCCGCTGATAAAGTTGTTCGGTTGCGTGGGAGCGTGGAAATAGAATATTCATTGGCCCGAAGAGGAGCTGAACGTTTGTGGAAGACACTGAATGAAACATCTTATGTAAACGCCTTGGGGGCACTGACTGGAAATCAGGCCGTGCAACAAGTTAGAGCTGGGCTTGAGTCAATATATCTCTCAGGATGGCAGGTGGCCGCAGACGCAAATCTTGCTGGTCAAATGTATCCAGATCAAAGTTTGTATCCATCTGACTCTGTACCTTCAGTTGTGAAGCGAATAAACAATGCACTTATAAGAGCTGACCAAATTAATACTGCGGAAGGAATAGATGGGTTTGACTGGATTGTTCCAATCGTTGCTGATGCTGAAGCAGGTTTTGGGGGGGCGCTTAATGCCTATGAACTGATGAAGGCAATGATTGAGGCGGGTGCAGCTGGAGTTCATTTTGAAGATCAGTTGGCCTCTGAAAAAAAATGTGGTCACCTCGGTGGTAAAGTCCTTATCTCTACAAAGCAGTTTATTAAAACATTAACAGCAGCTCGCCTTGCAGCTGATACTATGAACGTCCCTACAATTTTAGTCGCCAGAACTGATGCTGACAGCGCACAACTTATTACGAGTGATGCAGATGAGTATGACCATTCATACATTGATTTTGCTAAAGGTAGATCTACGGAAGGCTTCTACTATATTAAAAGTGGCGTTGATACAGCGATTAAGAGGGGTTTGGCGTACGCCCCTTTCGCTGACCTTGTTTGGTGTGAGACAGGGACTCCGGATTTGGAGTATGCGAAAAAATTTGCAGAAGGGATAAAAAAGAATTTCCCAGACAAGATGCTGGCCTATAACTGCTCCCCTTCCTTTAACTGGAAAAAGAATTTGGACGATGAAACCATTGCAAAATTTCAAAAAGAATTAGGGGCAATGGGTTACAAGTTCCAATTTGTGACTTTGGCCGGATTTCATGCCCTCAACTACTCTATGTTTAGTCTCGCCCATGACTATAAAACCAGAGGCATGAGTGCTTACAGTGACTTCCAGGAAGCCGAGTTTGCCAAAGAAAAATTTGGATATACGGCAACCAAACACCAGCGAGAAGTGGGGACTGGCTACTTTGACGCGGTTAGCTCGGCCATATGTGGAGGAAAATCTTCAACTTTAGCTCTAAAGGGCTCGACAGAAGATGCACAGTTTATCCATCACTAGTCGTATATGGATTGGGTGGAGTACGATAAAATAAATTCTAAAAGTATGACCTAGGTCAGGATTTAGCCTGCAAAAGGATGTTAGACTAACTTCGTAAAACATATAGAATTCACCTTAATTTTTGGTGTGAAATGACTGCCTGTGCTCATTGTGATGAAGTGGCGATTAATGCCTCATATAACGACGACGATGTTGAAAAGCAGCATCCATTTTGCTGTTATGGCTGCTTAACAGTCTATAACATTCTCCATCAGAAGGGTCTTTCAACCTATTATGATATCAAAAAACAATCCGCTCTTTATAAAAGGCGCTCCCCTGTTGAACTTAAAGTCGTTCAATTCCAATTTCTAGATGATTTGCAATTTCTCTCAGAGTATAGCTACCTGAATATCTATGGTGAAAAGACCATGGAGTTTTATCTTGAAGGGATTCACTGCCTTGCCTGTCTT
>JAIFLR010000074.1 GCA_020048985.1 Halobacteriovorax sp.
CATGCCCGAGCGAGGTATATAGCGGCCAGCACCACGTTCTACATTGAGTTTCCCCTCGTCGAACTGAACTTTACCGTTAACAACTACCCAACTAGGTGCACCCTTAGTTTTATAACCTTCAAAAATATTTCTATCACATTTATGTAAATGAGTTTTGGCCGAGATAACGTCTTCTTTCTCTGGGTTCCAGATAACGAGATCCGCATCTGACCCCACCATGACAGCACCTTTGCGGGGGTACATGCCAAAGATTTTCGCCGGTCGAGTACAGTTCACTTCCACAAACTGATGCAGATCAATTCTGTCTTCAAGCACACCATATGTGTACATAAGGGAGAGACGGTTTTGAATTCCTGCAGCGCCATTGGGAATTTTTCTGAAATCATTTTTTCCAAGAGTCTTTTGATTATGCTGGTGAAATGGACAGTGATCCGTTGCTACAGTTTGAATGATCCCTGATTTAAGGGCGGCCCATAAAGGGGCCTGGTGACCAAGAGGACGAATCGGCGGACTCATCACGTAAGCGGCACCTTCAAAATTAGGCTTATCATAAACCGAGTCATCTAAAAGAAGATACTGAGGGCATGTTTCACCAAAAACCACTTGTCCACGTCTGCGGGCCTCATCGATGGCTTCCACCGCTTCTTTGGCCGTGACGTGAACCACATAAAGAGGCACACCAGTCATACGAGCTAGCATGATAGCGCGACCCGTTGCCTCACCTTCAAGGGGAGCTGGACGAGACTGAGCGTGATATTTAGGATCGATCTTGCCTTCTTTAAACAGCTTTTCCTGAAGGGCCACAACCATCTCACCGTTCTCACAGTGAGCAGTCACGAGTGCATTCAAATTTTTGGCCGTCTCCATAACTTTGATCATCTCAGTGTCATCCACACCAATAGCTCCACGGTAGGCCATGAACGTTTTGAAAGATGTAATCCCTTCATGCCGTACACAATGTTCCATTTCCTTGGCGGTGTTATCACCAAACCAAGTCACGGCCATATGAAAAGCATAGTCAGCGACAGATTTCTTGGCCTTTTCTTGCCACGATTTTAAACCATCAAGCAGCGGTTGGTTGCGCGCTGGAATCACGAAATCAATGATCGTCGTTGTTCCACCGGCCACACCTGCTGCAGTTCCCGTTTCGAAATCATCAGCAGAAATTTCTCCCATGAATGGAAGTTCCATGTGAACGTGAGCATCGATGGCGCCAGGAAAAACATAATGTCCCTTAGCATCTATCACTCTCGTATCAGCGTGAGGCTTCTCGATCGTTGGAGCAATTGCCATGATCTTTCCATCTTCGACATAAATGTCTGAATGATAGCGATCAGTCGCGGTAATAATTTCGCCGTTTTTAATTAAAATTGAAGTCATAATTAAGACATCCAGTTTCTAACTTGAGGTTCAATAAACTTAGTGGTGATTTTTCTATCTTGAGTCCAGAAATCAATTCCCTGATCCCCAGTCAAATCACCGTTACCAAATTTAGAATCATTCCATCCACCGAAACCAAATGGCTCACGAGGGACAGGCACACCTACGTTAATTCCGTTCATTCCAGCATTAGCATTTCTGAAAAGGTATTGAGCATTGGCGCCACTTGTAGTGAAGATAGAAGCCGCATTCCCGTAAGGGTTATTGTTTTCAATTTTGAGCGCTTCTTCGATTGTATTCACGCGAATGATAGAAAGAACTGGTCCAAAGATTTCTTCGCAACCGGCCGGCATATCCGGGCTCACGTTATCAAGAAGGGTTGCTCCAACCCAGTAACCACCTTCAAGACCTTTGATGTCTGAATTTTCTGGTTTCTGATTACGGCCATCAACGAGAACTTTCGCACCCATTTTTTCTGCGGCAGTAATGTAGTTATTGATTCTTTCTACTGATTGCTTGTTAATGACAGTTCCAAGCTTTTCACCAAGTTTGATTGATTTAGCGTAAGCCACCATGCCTTCAATGTGTTTATCACAATTGCCAACAGCAACCATCACTGAAGCGGCCATACAGCGCTGACCCGCGCATCCCATGGCAGAATCAACGATCTGAGAAGGAGCTGTTTCAGGATTAGCGTCCGGCATAAGGATCAAATGGTTTTTTGCTCCACCAAGGGCCAGCACTCGTTTGCCGGCCATAGCAGCACGGCCGTAAACGATCTTAGCGACTTTTGTCGAACCAACAAAGCTCAGAGCTTTAATATCTGTGTTGTCACAAATAGCATTCACTACATCTACTCCACCGTGAACGACGTTTAACACGCCATCAGGAAGACCAGCTTCTTTAAGAAGTTTAGCAAGCTTGATCGCCCCTAGAGGTACTTGCTCACTCGGCTTCAAGATCATGGTGTTACCCACTGTCAAAGCGATAGGAATCGTCCACATTGGACACATAATAGGAAAGTTAAATGGAACAATTGAAGCCACAACACCAACTGGCTCTTTAATCACCTGACAGTAAATGCCGTTAGAGACTTCTAACATCGGAGCATAAACTTTATTAGGAATTGAACAGCCGAATTCCAAAACTTCAATCGCTTTGGCCACGTCGCCGTGAGCTTCTGCGAGAGTTTTTCCGTTCTCTAAAGAGACGAGTTGTTTTAATTCTTCGAAGTCACGCTCCATAAGCGCCTTCAATTTAAACATCACCTGAACACGCTCTTTAATATTGGTGTTAGACCAAACTTTAAAAGCGGCTTTAGCAACTTTCGCAGCTTCGGCAACATCAGCAGTTGTTCCCATGGGAACCTGGCCAATCACTTCACCCGTATACGGAGTCGTGAGGTCCATGTATTGAGTTGCTTTTGATTCAACTTCTTTGTTACCAATCCAGTTCTTCAGTTTTCCAAAATCTTTTTGGATTTTGATATTATTTAGTCCCATGCAAACTCCTTCATTGTGTCGCGTTGAAAAATATGTCTACTAGAAAAGAAGTAAATGATAGCACCAAGTGCGCTCCCTACAAACCACCCATATTTATATATCCACAAATTTGTATCTGTTATCAGGCACAGGGTGGTTAAAAGAACAGGAATAAGAAAGGCCATCATCCCTGCTCGGTTGACCTTGGGATAGACCCCATCAACTTTATAAATATCAATAAGATGAATGTTTTGTTTTTTGATAATGAAGTAATCCATGATCATGATGCCAGCAATGGGCCCTAAAAGACTGGAGTAACTAAGAAGCCAATTGGAATAAATGCTCTCCACACTGACATTTGACTGGATGAGTCCAAGTTTACGCAGTAGCTCCCAACTCATCAAAATAATACCGATGATTCCAGTTAAGTAGACCCCGCGCTTGAAATTGATCTTCTTTGGAAAAGCATTTTGAAAATCATTGGCCGGGGACAAAATATTTGCAGCTGCATTGGTTGAAATGGTAGCGACGAAAATAATAAACAAACCAAAAGCACCCATGATGGGGCTATCAATTTTTCCGATAAGATTCACGGGATCAGAAACAACTTCACCAACTAAAACAGGAGAAGCCGCAGTCATCACCACACCCAGCATCGCAAATAAAAACATGGTTAATGGAAGGCCAAGGATCTGACCCATGGTCTGATCTTTTTGAGAAACAGCGTAACGACTAAAATCCGGAATATTGAGTGATAGTGTTGCCCAGAATCCCACCATCGCTGTTAGCCCGCCAAAAATATACGACCAAGGACTTGCTCCTATAGGACGTTTAGCAGGAGCCGCGATCATAGCAGGCAAATCAATTTGTGGAATGGCCCACGCGATGAGGACAATACCCACAACAATCAACAAGGGTGCAGCGATGACTTCCAAGATTTGAATCGCTCTAGAACCCTTTACCACCACATAAATATTCATCACCCAAAAAATGGCAAAGCCAATAACTTCCCCCACTCCGCCAAGGGCGGCCCAAGCAGGAAAAATTCGTGAAAGAAAAAGATGGATCGCAAGACCACCGAACATGGTTTGAATCCCAAACCAACCACAGGCAATAAAAGCACGAATAAGTGCGGGAAGATTTGATCCATAAATACCGAATGATGAGCGCAGTAAAATTGGAAAAGGAATTCCGTATTTTGTACCGGGATAAGCGTTAAGAATAAGTGGAATAAGAACGATGATGTTAGCGGCCAGAATCGTCCAAAGTGCTTCCATGATGTTGAGACCAAAATAAGTCGTCAGTACGGCACCTAAGGTATAAGTGGGAACACAGACGGCCATCCCAATCCACAGGGACATGATGTGCCACTTATTCCAAGTTCTTTGATGAATCTTTGTTGGTGCTAAATCTTCGTTATAGACGGGACTATTTTTTAAATCATCCGCGGCATCTAGCTCAACGAATTCGCCTTGAGTTCTGATTTTGGACACGGCGCCCCTCCTTAATATGCATATACGCATTAATTTTTATTTCATAACAGCAAAGATTCGAGGTGTCTCAGTTTTAATACTGTAGAATAGCTGAAGATTTGATGAAGTAACAAGACGCGCAACTCGTAATATCCAAGATTTATGTGTGCTCATTCAGAGGCTCTCTAGAAATTGGGTCAAAACTTTTGCACGGGTATCAATGGTTCTTAAATCCAAAAACTCATTCTCCGTATGGGCGTGACCTCCAACTGGTCCCAGGCCATCAATAATGATGATGCCGTCACGGCTGAAATGATTAACGTCCCCTACTCCGCCAGAGACATGTGAAATGACTTTTCGGCCCTCTACCTTCTCAATCGCCTGGAGATATTTCATGATAACCGGCCGAGAGATTTTGTTTTCATTAAAGGCTGGAGTCTCGTCAGTGATTTTAAAAGTAATTTGTGGATGATTGAGAATTGAGTTCATTTTTTTTGTGATGATTTTATACGCTTGAAGATCCGGTACTCTAATATCAATTTTTGCTTTGGCCCAACCACAAACAATATTATATTTGTCCTGACCGCCCTCCATCCTGCCGACTGAAGTTGTAATGGCTTTTTTATAATTGGTGAGTTTCTGAATTTCCTCAAGTTTTTTGGCCAAAATTTGACAGGCATTAACACCTTCAGCATGATCGCGCCCAGCATGAGATTCCTTGCCTTGAACATTTATTTCATACCAGATGTTACCCTTGCGCCCTTGAACAATTCCATAATCATCGTGGCCGGGCTCAAGACCCAAAACAAGCCACGAGCTTAGACTGAATTGATGGAAAGTTTCCCACCAGCCGATTGAGCCAACCTCTTCGTTAGGGGAGACTAAAATCCGGAGTGAAAACTTTGATTTTTTTGCCTTGGCCAGATAATCCTCAAGCGCCTTCAGCACAACAACAATGCCACCCTTATCATCCATAACACCCGGGCCACTCATGATGTATTCACTGGCCATCTTTATTTTTTGAAAAGGAGAATTGGGCTCGAAAACTGTATCTGCATGCATGACAAAAGTGACAGTATCACTCTTCTCACCGATCAATTCTGCTAAGAGCAGTGGCGCCGAGACGTTTTCACCGGCAGGATTGGGCACCAGGGAGACTTTAAAGCCAATCGCTTCAAACCAAGGTTTAATTTTATTTTGTACTGCCAGGACACCTGTAATATTCGCAGAGCCAGAATTCAATTTCACAAGCTCGGTCAAACGGTCAACTTCCCGACCAGCAAGAAGGTAATTTGAAAAGAACAAAAGAAGGAATAAATAATTTTTCATTTTTTTAGTTTAAAAGCTCACTAAGAAGTTGGGCAAAGGAATCCACCTTCCCAGTTCGTCTATTTTTGAAATGGGTCCATACTCTTTCAAATTCTCGATCATCGGCCATTAATCTGCGCGAAATAATGAGAACCTGAGTGTCAGATAATTTATACGCTTCCTGAATCATTTTCAGTGCAAGATTGAGATGTCCTAAGTTCATATACGCATACTGTATTGAGAAATACCAATTACGGCCAGTGTTATTGAATTCGAGTCACCACTAACTCAATTCTTCGATTTTGAGCGCGTCCAAACTCGGTGGAATTTGTTGCTAAGGGAAGAAGGGAGCCCATGCCCAAAATTTCAATTCTATCCCCGTCTATTCCGCGGGCAATAAGTTGTTCTTTAATCACGCCAGCTTGTTGGGTGGAAAGTTCCAAGTTTTTGCTTTCGGATCCCAAGCTATCAGAGTGACCTTCGATTCTTATCAAAGTGTTGGGATATTCTTTAAGCCAACTGGCCACTTGATCAAGTTCAAAGCCTGCGGCTTCCGCCAACGTGAGAGTTCCGGAATTGAAACTTAAATTATCAAATCGAAAACTCTTAGGAAGCGCAGCCGAGCCAGACTGTAGGAATGCCCCTAATTCGCTAATGGAAGGAAGAGCAATGGGGGCCAGAGTAGGAACGACTTCAGTAGCTGCTTCACGAGAGGATGTGAGAACACTCTCAGTCGATGAAGTCAGTTCATTCAGATTTCTGCGACCGGTAAACCACCATAATCCAAACAAGACGGCTAGAACAAATATGCCAATCATAAACGAGAAAGATGGCCCCTCTTTGGGTGCTGCCTTATCACTCGCTAATTGGACTTTTTTTGGAGTGAGTGGAGTGCTTTCAGTGAGTCTGCCCACCAGACCACCGGGCACCAGTTTAGAAAGTGTATTTTTTTGTTGTTTTAGAAAACCCATGAGACCGGAGGCACCTAGGCCCTCCCGTTTCATTTTCGTTCCCAAAAATCCCATCACTAGTGGTGCCGCCATTTTCATCATCTTCTCTATCCCAGATGACTGAATACCGGTTGTGTCACCTAGTTTTGTGACCACAGTGTTGAGATTATTTCCGAAAACTCCTTCAACGGCGTCAGATCCCATCATGAGATAAAAGTCGTCAACATAGTTTGGCTTCTTCTCTCCTTCAAAGCCATCCTTGTTAACTATATTGACCAAGGACTCAGCACCGTCTTCCGTCAGGCCCTTATTCACAATTCCAAGCAGAAGAGTTGGGATGACAGACTTAAGTGCTTTTTGTGTTTTTTCTGTGGTTTCACCGATAGCACTACTAAACTTGTTAACAATATCTGGGGTAAGAAAGTTTTGAGTTATCCCTAGAAGATTATCTGCATACATAAATGACTCCTTTCTTGCCTCGAATAACTTTCAAAAAAACGATCACTAATCATTCCCTGCAAGGATAAAACCAAGAAAAATTGATCAATTTTATTACTTATAGAATTCTCAACATAAGGTGTCTAAGTAGTCATAAGTTCGAACCCATTTATTCCCAGTTAAATTTTTTGACCAAAAAGGTCGAGACTCTCAAGCATGAACAAAGCCACTATCCATGGTCGGGTACCTTGCTTAGAGATTGATTTCAATCCCAACCAACACTGTAGGCCCAACCCCATTGTGTCCTTTGCCTCCCTATGGGCGCAAAATGTTTTGTGGACCCCTTCGTTTGGTGACCGGCACTCTCTGCTTTTACTCAGAAGACAAATGCCAAAAAAAGTTTCCTTCCAAAGGGCCTACACAGGTTGGCGCGCCTCAGGGGCGAAAGAAGTCAGTGAGCTAGGCGAAGGCAGAGCATTTCTGAGATGGCTTCAAAGGCATGAGCTGGCCATTGATTGGCGTGAGCGGGACTTTAGCCCTCACCCCTACTTCTCCCAATCAAACGCACCCAAACACGGCCCAGAAGATGAGCTGGCCTGGAGCCATAGTTTTGCGGTGAAACCAGTTAATGTTAAGGGAAGAAACGTAAAACTCTATGTACGAGACGAAGATATGGTGAGTTTACTCAACATGCCCTACGGCCAGGAAGAAGATTTCTTAGAACTCGTCATGAGATATGTCACTCAACGATTTGAGTGGGAAGCATGGCGGGCCCCGGCGCCTCCCTTTCTGGACTGGATAGTATCACACGGAAAAAGACCAGTTTTCCTCTCTGGCCAGTTGGGCTTTAATCCCCACCCGTAACGCACCACTGGGGAACATTTTTTCACTTTTGATCATTACAAGACAAAGAGCTAAAATAGCCGGATGAAAATAAAATTTATCATTCTCTCAGTGCTTTTTATCCTCCCTTCTTTCGCTTTTTCGGCAGTCCAGATCAGCCCCGCCGATAAGGAACTATTGGCAAAGGGCTCTATGGTCAAAAGAATTGTGTGGAAAGAAGGATATGTCTGGCCGGAAGTGACGGTGCTTAAAGTGACTGATCACGCTCCAGCAGATAATTTAAAAGTTTTTCTCGATTTTGCTGCCCACAAAACTTATATTCCAGAGATTCTCGAATCAAAAATTGTCAAAAAAATCTCTGAGTCTCACATGCATGTTTATTTTGAAATGAAAGTGCCTTGGCCGGTAAATAAGTCAACGTATACTACCAACAATGTCATCACTAAAGACGCGGACGGAAGCCACACTCTCAAATGGAACCTAGTCACGGGCTCTTTGATAAAATCTTCTGACGGACATATGTCTTTTTCTCCCTACGAAGGGAAAACTCTGATTACTTACGTCACTTTTATTGTTCCCAACTCTTCATTTGCCGGTCTCTTTAAAAATCGCGTAGCGGTAGATGTGGAAGTGGCAGTGACAGAAATTACTAAGCACCTCAGTAAGACTTTGAGCCAAAAAAGTTTGTAGCCTCAATCAATTTTGATTTTGTTCCTGGCTCACTCGCCGAGTGACCGGCATCCGGTATGATAAAGAGCTGGGACTCTGGCCACTGGGTATGCAATTCATAAGCTGAGGTAGCGGGGCATACAACGTCATAACGTCCCTGCACTATCCAAGTGGGAATGTGCCTGATCTTATCCACATTTTTAAGCAACCAACCATCTTCTTTAAAAAAACCTTTATTGATAAAGTAATGACATTCGATGCGAGCAAACGCCATGGCAAAATCGTCTCCGCCGAAGCGCTTAATGAATTCGGGATCAGTATATAACTTTGAAGTTGAGCCTTCCCAAATGGACCAGGCCTTAGCAGCAGCTGACCTGACACCAAGATCAGGCGACGTGAGATGCTTGTAATAAGCGCTCACAAGGTCATGGCGCTCATTTACAGGAATGGGTTCCAGGTATTTTTCCCAAGCATCTGGAAAAATAAAACTCGCCCCTTCCTGATAAAACCATCTAATTTCTTTCTCACGCAAAAGAAAGATTCCTCTAAGTGTCAGATCTAATACCTTGTCAGCATGTGTAATGGCATAGGCCAGGGCCAATGTTGATCCCCATGAGCCGCCAAACACAGACCACTTCTCAACGTTAAGTTTTGCCCGAAGCTTTTCCATATCCTCAACGAGATCCCAAGTCGTATTTTCTTTCAACTCAAACGCCGGCGTTGATTGCCCGCAACCACGCTGGTCAAAAAGAATCACTCTCCAGAGTTTTGGATCAAAAAATCGACGATAGCTGGCATCAATGCCACCCCCTGGACCTCCGTGAACAAAAATCACAGGCTTTCCTTGTGGGTTTCCTGCTTCCTCGAAATAGATTGTATGAAGGTCACTAACTTTTAAAAATCCCTTGTTATAAGGCTCAATCTCAGGAAAAAAATCTAGCATAGGTATCCCCAACTTTAATTGTATTGATTTTCTAGTTCATCCATTTTTAATTCATGCGCGTCCATCATCTTACCAATGTCGAGACCCAGCTCATCTTTCACTTTTTTATCCAAGAAGGCCCGAATCTCTAAAAACTTTTTAGCCCGAGACTCTGAACGATAATTTCGAATGAGAAAATTGAGCGCATCATCCAGATTCAGATTGAGTTCGTTAAGATTAAAATCCCCAACATGAATAAAGCCCATTAAGCGATTAATTCGGTTCAGAACATCCGGATGCTTTTCGAAACGCAAACCAGAATAGAGATAATTCGAAAGATTAATTTCACCGATATCAGGAGTTCGAAAACAAACATTGATAGTCAATTCTGCCTGATGGTGGTTCTGGTGGATGAACTTATCCAAGAGATCAATCGAAGCAATGTCTCCCCGGTTAATCTGTCTGGGAGCAATCAGTTTCACTTCACCTAGATCGTGAAACTGGCCAAGCTGCTTGGTTTTAATGAATTCAAACTCCAGGTCTACGTTTGCACCCTCAAGGCACTGAAAGGCGCCCGTAAAATGGTGATCATGAATGACGGTGGGCCTTCTTCTCCAGAAATAGATGTCCAAAAAACAATGCTTACCACTGGCAACAGTAATAGGTAAATCACTGAACTGAGCAGAGGCGTAGTTTTGATTTTTGTTGAAACTTGACTCAAAAGTTGAGTTAACTAATTCTTTAAAATCGAATAACTCTTGCAGTTGGGCCGCATGCAGAAGCTCAGGGGCTTTTTTGTGGAACTCCAAGGGTCCATTTTTAGAAATGAAGGCATCGCCCTGCTCAACAATAAGGCGACTGGCATTTACGAAGTTTTTCATAGCATCCTATATAGTGCCTTCCTCATAATTACAAGACGTTAAAAGCGGTGTAAGAATTACAAATCCCTCAAGACATATTTAGAATAACTTGTTAAAGAAGTGGAATGAATACAACTACACAAGATAACTCTAAAAGCACCGTCTATATCAGTAACCTCAGCTATGAGAGAGACCGCAATGGCCTCAAGAGTATGTTCTCTCAGTTTGGTGACATTCAAAACATTAAAATCATCGTTGAGCCTGCAACTAATCAGTCGCGAGGAATGGCATTTGTAGAAATGGCAAACCCAAGCCAGGCAATGAATGCGATCAAGGCCTTGGATGGAAAAAACGTTGATGGTAGAACTGTTAAAGCAAAATTTGCCACTCCACTTAAGAAATCAAGTGTCAGCAGAATTGAAGAAAAAAGAGCAGAGAAGAAGAAAGATCTCTCTTACGTAAAAACTCAGCTGGCAAAGAAGGCCCGCAATGAAGAAAAAAGAAACTCACTTCCTTTTTTCTTAAAAAAGTAATTTAAATTATTTGTTTTTGTTATTAGCGACGACGAACATACTTATCACATTCAGGTCCTGGCTCTTCCGCTGAAAGACATTTCACTTTGGCATTGTAATTGGCAATCTCTTCTTTCGCTGCCTTCTTCTCTTCCAGATACTCCTCAGTGGTCTCAGACAACTTCTCTACAGATTGAGAAAGCTGCTGATAAGACTTGGCCTTTTCTTTATTAAGGACCGTTTCTTTTTTTTGTTTTTGAATTTCCGCCTGAAGAGTCTCTAATTCACCATCAGTCGCTTTCTTCTCAGCGAGGTAGCCATCAACGTTGATTGGCTCTGCCGTAAGAACCTGGTCTTGGGCCCGGATATCGGCCATATTCAAACAGAGAATAGCTAAAATCAAAATTTTCATCTTTGCCTCCAAGGGGTAGCCCAAGATACTCGCTTTCTGGGTCCACCTGTTGGAGGAGAGAAATAATTACAGGGTTTTTATGGGACTACTCAAAGTCCTCATCAATTTCTGTCGCAGCTTCGATCACCAAATCCTTAGGACTTGTGTGATCTGTAAGCTTTCCAACCATATTATCCAGTGAGCGCAAAAGTTTGTCTGAGGCCAGTTCAATCGCTTGGTGGATGGTATCAGCGTTGTGACTAACAACGATGGGCTGGCGGTTGGCAATACGAGCTTCAAGCATGAAGCGAGCAAAGTGCTCACTTAAGTTACTTTCAACGTAGCTATTAAGTTCAGCGCTTCCTTCAATATGATTGTCAGTTCTAACCTGTATGTTCATGCTAATCCCCTTAGTAAATGCCCCATTCAATTCAAGAGGGGGCACAACTATTCTATCGCTATTGCGGAGTAAAAGTATGACAAATGTGAGGAAATTAATCGAATTGGACTATGCGGCACGTCTATAACTTGGTCAGAGATTAAGGTTTACCAATTCCAAAACTTTTTCACTCGGCCTTGCAATCACCGCTTTGCCATGATGAACAAATATGGGTCTTTCCAGAAGTATCGGGTGATGTTTTAAAATTGAGATCCATTCGCCTTCGGTGAGCTTTTTACCCGCTAGTTTGAGGGTTTGATAAATGTCTTCTTTGGTGCGGATGATCTCGGGATAATCCAGCTTAAGCAGTTTTGGAAGCTGGACTAAAATGTCATCAGATAGACCGTCTTTCAAATATTCCACAGTTTCAAATTCAATGCCTTTCTCTTCAAGAATCTCTTTGGCCCCTCGGGATTTTCCACAACGAGGATTATGGATGAGAAATGACTTCGATTTCATTTTGAATACCTAAAGATGGATCACGTTTTTCTTCAAATTCTCGCCTTCAATCCCTACCTGAATAAGTGGCTTATTTTCAAGGAACCACTGCTCCTTCTTCTCTTTGAAGAAGGTTTCTGATCAGGCGTTAAAACCTTAAGGACGTGTTCGGCTGACATATTTATGCTCACGTCAACTTTCACATAACCGCGTGTGGCCTGGGGAAGTTTAATTTCCCGAAGTTTACTCAGTCCAGTGATACGCGCCACTTTTCTCATCTTCTTTTCAAATTGAGAGAGTTTGATATGGTCACGGCTGAAGGTCCAGTTTAAGACCACTGACAGAACGGATTCAGTTGGTTGATCTTCTTCTCTGATAATCGTCGTGACTAAAGTTTGATTTTCCCACATATGTTGCGAGAGAACGCCGCGTGTAGAGCGATCTTTGACCTTAGAGAGTGAATACACATCGTGCTTGTGAAGATGACCATCCTCAAGCTCTTCAACGCTGCCTTGGGTTGCATAAGTTCCTCGGTAGCCGCCGCGATTAAAGAGCATCGGAAATCCAAAGCTTCCCAACGCCGACCGCCCCCTGTTGGTAGAATCTGTCTTCATCAGCACTGCCTGATTCACCAGATCCAGTCTTCCGGCCAACAAATTTGCAAGCACAGGGTACGAACTCTCTGCTTCCATATTAAACTCGTAACTAACAGAGTTGGACTTGCCTTTCCCACCACTCAACTCTCCACCGGCAAAAATAGCAGACCCTTCAAGAGAGAGATCTTTGGACTTCAAATTTGCGATTTCTGCGATAAGTGTCTTCTCATCAATCTTTTTCATAGAGATTCGGTACACACCAGTGCGGGAAATCTGGGGACCAATATGAACAAATGGCTCAAAGCCTACATAGACACTAAAAACAATTGTCCCCTTGGACATATAAGACAACTGATCACCAATGCGCCAGTTTTTAAATTCTTCTGGATTCATTGGAAATTTAAGGGCAGCTCGTTTTTCATTTTTATGATTGAGATGCCTGAAGGAATAGTAATTCTTCCCTTTCAGGTAAGAGATTCCCGCCCCCAAACCAACACCTGGTAAAGGCAGATGCATATGGGATTCAAAACCAAGGCCCAAATCCCATTTTTTATTTTCTAAAAGGACAAAAGGAGAATTCTCAGGGCAAAGCTCAATCACTTCAGCAGTTGATTGTTCAAGACAAGTCGCCCGCACAATCTTATCCATTCCACCAAACGCCACAGGATGATTTTCAAAAACTAGACCCTCTTCCATGGCGCCAATTTCGTACCCAAGATAATAACCTTCGTGAGTCGAATAATTCACCGGCATATGAACGTGAGATAATTTTGAAAATTCTTGTTCAAGAGTAGACGGGCCCGAGTCCCCACCATGAGCAAATACGTTAAGCGATAATAGAGAAATGAATAAAACAATAAGGTGCATATGGGGCGGCACCTTAACTTAGGATAATGAAAACGGCCAGCATTATGCCTTAAAACTGATAGGTCGCTCCTAAGTATACGTTTCTTCCCATGGCCCAAGCGATACCGTCTGATCTCACACGGGAATAATAGTCACGGTCCAGAAGATTATTGATCCCAGCATTGGCCAGCCAGTCTTTATGAAACCTCCAATCAGCTGTCAGATCAAATACCACGTAAGAAGGGATTTCAAAGTTAGACGTATTGCCATCATCACCGAAGTGCTTACTGACCATCACACCCATCAGGGCCGCTTTAAGCTTGTCCTCTTTGTTGTAGATGATACCAGTTCTGGTAATTGTGTTAGGTGCATACTGAGGAGTCTTGTCCTTTAGGGGTCCTTTAGTGAAGACAGCATTGAGGACTTCAACGTTTCCATACAAATTAAAATCCCCTTAACCCGTAACTCCCGCTGCCAAATCTATCCCCTTGCTCGTCCCCGCCCCTGTGTTCTGATAAACATCACCCACTTGGCCGAATTTGTTTTCGTAGCGTATGAAGAACAATGAGGCATCCCAATTCACCTTAGGAGTTTGACCTCTGTAACCAAGCTCATAAGTGATAATGTCGGCCGGGTCGATGTCTTCAGAAATCGATGTCGTAGTGACAGGAACAGATTCCTGGTAGGTCACTGGCTTATAGGCCTCAGAAATGTTGGCATAGATCTGAGAATTTTCAGTAGCGTGATATGAAGCCCCGAAACCAAAGAGCGGAACATTTTCTGTTTTATCGTCATATCTTAGATCAGTAGAGGAAGTATTTTTCCTTTCATCAATCACCTGACGGATATTTTCAAGTCTGACTCCCGGAGTGATCAGAAGTTTTCCAAAACCAAAACGATTTTCCACATAAAAAGAATTGGTATGAGTGCTTCGCTCAAAACGTTTAGTCACATCACCATGATTGGAATCAACAGCTGCCCCAGTCTCACCGACGTATGGAGAAAGAAGATTGTAGTTCAAGTACCCCGCAGAAAGAGTGTGCTCTCCGTAATTTTTAAGGTAGCGAAGGTCAGCGTTGTAACCATAATAGTTTTGAGTGACGATGGCGTTGTTTGCACCAGTAGGAAATTTACCAAAGCCTCCGCCATTTTGAGTCTTGGAGTAGCGACGATAGGCCGTTCCCCAAAGGGCCAAACTAATCTGAGAGCTGCTGTCGATTTTTTTCTCCAAGGCCCCAGAGAGTTGCGCCCTTGAAACTTTCAGGCGATCATGCTCTCGGGTTGCTTGGCGCTCGTCTTCTCCATAAGCATTGAAACCAGTGCTCGGAGATTTACTAAAACCACCGGGATTTCCGTGATCTGAATTGTAACCATTGAAGGCAACTTTGAAGACAGAGCTTTCCAGATAATAATTTTGTCTGGCCTGAAGATAATCGGCGTAGAAGTCAGCATTCTCTCTTTGAATTCCATCTCCCTGACGGCGGTGGTATTCAATTCCGTAACTCTTGTTTTTTGAGTGACCATAGAGGGCATTGTTGGTTGAGAGAAGATTGTATGAGCCACCAGTAAGACCAACTCTTCCAGAAGTTTTTTGCTCCTTAGTAAGAGGTCGGGAGATATAATTTAAAGCTCCCCCCGGCTGAGGCCCATAAAGGAGTGAAGCTCCGCCACGAATGAACTGAACTTTTTCCATCATGGGAAGTGCTGGTGAAAAATAGTGGGCCGGATAACCATACATATCAGCTGCCACAGGAATTCCGTCCTGGAGCATGAGAATATTAAATGATTCATGTGGGTCGCCAAGACCTCGGTAAGTAATGGCCGCTAAAGACTCGTTGGGTATTTCTGAGATTAATAGTCCTGGAGTTTGCGAAGTCGCCTGACGGTAATTATTGGTCTGCAATTGAGGGATTTCTTTCAGCGAGGTGATGGTATTTTTTTTCCCAGAATAAATCTGGGTCTGCTTATTTTCTTCCCAAAATTCGGAGACATTTGACTGGCCCAGCTCAATAACTTCAATTTTTTCGAGTTCCTCATCAGCAAAAGTGACGTTGGCCAGAAGGAGTATAAGTATCAGAAATTTCATAGTTTTCCCGGAGATTGTTTCCTATGTGCGACTCATGTTTGGCATATTAAACAACCTTAAGAGAAAATTGTCTAGTACTTTTGTGGAGGACAAGAATCAGCGTAGCTGCAAAACTTCTTCTTCCGTCAAAGGTGTTGGGTGTTTTGAGAGTAAATTCACGGATGAATTTTCCCCTTCGAGTTCCCACCCAAAATGTAGCGCACTTTAAAGGATTGAAGATTTATCTTGGAGTGACTTTCGAGGAAGCTCAAAAACTCTTAATTGCTGATGATGCTGTACTTATACGTGTCAAACAAAGACTTCATCACTTTGTTTTGCCCACACACCGGGACAAATCTAGTCATTCGATTTTCTCGTTGGTTCATTGTTTAAAAATGATGCTTCAGAGAATGTGGAGCTTAACCAACGACTGAACTCTTGCTATTGGTAGGTTGGCAGCTATTAACTGCCAACCATACCCTGAAAAATAAATCCTAGCTAAATTAGTCAACCGACTCATCATTAACATCTAGATCCTTATCCCCATCATCATTACCAAAGTTACCTTCTGTAGAAAAACCTTTTCTAAAGCAGGTATACAAATCATTTGCTGATGCATCGATTAGAGGACAAGCATTAGCGACATTGACCCTGTTCCCTGCATTAATGTCTGTTGGAACATTGATCGAGGAAAGGTCTATTTTCTTGAACAGATCGGCCATGCGAATAACAATAAGCATGTCTTGTGCTGAATTTGGCACAATCGGATTAGGCCCACCAATTTCTAGCTCAGTTGAATCATCAGCAGCATAAGTAAAGGCTACCCCATTTACAGTCCCACTCAAAAACATACTCTTACTTGTAAGTTCTACTGGGACAGATGCTGGGAGTGTCTCAGCCTCATGAAGCTTCATCTTGACTCTTCTAAGTCCAGAGGCAGGAACTACAGAATCTCCAAAAGAAATCGGAGCATCAGATAAAAGGTCCACAAAATAAGGACCTGTAAACTCAACTTCGTCGCCATCTTGTTCGCTGGCCCCAGCAATTTCTTGAGATTCAAATTCAATTTCCTTTATGACTATCCATGCCTCAGTTAAGTTTACACTTAGACTTGTTGAATCCACTAAAAGTGGCGGCGTTAGTGCCACAGCCGAAGGCATAAATAAAGAAAAAAACTTTTGAGTGTTGGATAATGCAACTGCTGGCTGACCAGAACCAGTCATGGTGAGACCAGTTGTTACTCCGCCGCTAGATACGGGTGAACCACTCTGGTTACATCCAGCGAGAAGAAGAGAAAGAGACAAACCAGTAGCGAGACACTTCAGTGATGTTTTCATAGAAAACTCCCTCAATAAATCAATTGTTAAAGCCTAGATAGATTACGTGCAGCTGTCGGCTTATGTTGAAGTTAAAATCAACTTCCTTGTTTCAATCTTAAGTTTTTGCTCTACGACTGGAATCGACAAAACATATAACCCCAGTGATTGCTGGAAGTTGTACGTGAAATAAAAGAATGTAATTTATTTGTTTGAGCTACCGAAATGCCGACATTATTAGGCACCATCATTTTTAAGCCATTAACTATCAAAGAAAATGTTCAATGTAATTCCAGAAGGAATTTACTAATGCCGAAATAATGGTGAGTCGTATGCCATTTTTTATTCTTAACCTGCGAGATAAAGAAGTTAATTAGCTCTTAGTTTGTATTGCCACACACCTTAAGCCCATCAAGTCTGTCCGCGAGGATTTGGTCTTACAAGTTCAGGAGATCCTGGATTTCTTGATCCGACTCAATTGTGCCTTAATGAGATGTTCAAGATGCTAAATGTAAATCTGGTTCATTGGAAGATTGTTTCTGGAGTGCACACAAAAAAAAAGAGGAATGAACTACAAAAAAAGTCGAAAGTAAAAATTTTCCAGGGCTAAGTTTTTGAGTCCACAGAAATACCATACATCCATTTAATATAGAATATCGATATTACCCCTGAGACCAAATTTGGGGGAATTTATTAATCACCCAATATTCTCCGGGCTCTTAGAATAAATCTCTTTGATCCATTTTGGCTTAATTATCGAATCCTTCTCATACCCCGTTGCGAGATACAGATTCAAAAAACCAAGAGCGAAAATCTTTTCAGATTCAATCTCCCCTATAATCCCGTCCCCAAGATTCGAGTCGATATAAATCCTAGAAGCTTTATCTAACGTTGAGGCCAATTTAAGAAACTCGTCGATCGACTTAAAACCCTGGAACGGTAATCCGTTCTTCTTGCAATGAATCGTCCAGTTTAACACGACCAATCTGTCGTCGTCGATTAGGATAATTGGAGACGGAGCTGCCTCAGTCCCCGCCTGGCCGCCTTGAATATACATCCCGTACTTCTCACCAGCAGGATCCACCTTCGAAGGCTCGGAGTTCTCCTTATTAACCTTTACGTAGTTGACGAGGGACTTAGGAAGAAGCTTTATACCAGCGGCAAGACAGCGGTCCTGGATCGCCTGCTCTTCGTTTCTGGCGGTAACGAGGACAGAGTGCTCAGAATGCCCGAGCTTCAGGATCGTATCAATCCCGTCCATTTGCTTATCCATTAACTCAAAGTCGCTTAGAAGGAGGATTTTAGGGTGCAGGGCCTGATATTTGGAGAACATCTCTTCCACGGAGTGAATATGCTCAACCTTGGATTCAAGCCCTTCAAGTCTCTTGTTCCAAACCTCATGAAAGGCCGGATCATCATCCAACACTATAATTCGATCGTATTTGTAAACGTCAATTGAGACTATGAACGAATTGGGTCTCTCCGACTTTGGAAGAGTTATGATAAACGTCGTCCCCTTGCCCTTCACAGACACAAAATTCATAGTTCCACCAACCGATTCAATATCTTGTTTGGCATTAAAGAGACCAAGCCCATTACCATTTCTTTTCGTGGTGAAGCCTTTGGCGAAAATTTTACTGGCTAAATCTGAAGGAATGCCCTCTCCAGTATCCTTGATTTCTATAACGTTGTTCCCGTTATCTACACTTAAACCTATTGAAATAACTCCCTTCTGACCATTTAAAGCTTCGAAACAGTTATTTATGAGATTTGAAAGGATGCTTTTCAGATTACTTCGTTGGATCTTAGAAAAAAGACCATAGGAATCAGAACTGAACTTATCAACAATTTCAAAATCAGAGAAGTTCCTATATTCTATATTTTTTTCAGTTATAACACTTGTAATGATACTCAATAACTCATGATTCTTAACTTCACTGGAAATCCCAGACACTTCTTTGTGGGTTTTCAGAAGATTAAAGGTAATTTCCTCAATCCTATTAATTCCCATTTGTATTCTTCTTTTCGACTCTTCAGGAAGTAAAGCTAATTCATTCTTTAAACTTTTTAATACTTCAAGTGGTGAACGAATATCGTGGGCTACCTGGGTAGCAACTTCACCGACGCCAGCGGCCTTTTCAAGTTTTAAATTTGTTTCGTTCATGTCATTAATGCGAAAAAGCATTGAGTTGAGTTGATTTTTCAAATGCTCAAATTCTTCTACATCCCCGTCGTATTTAAAATTGTTTTTATTCAATCCAACCTGCTCTGCATCTTTTAACATTTTAGTAAGTGGTACAAAAAAATATAGTTGAAAAATCCTTGTGAGTGAGGTCAAAAAAATGAAACTGAAGCCAATAATAAGCAAAAGTGGAAAGAATGAGGCAAGATTGCTTAGTTTAAAAATCTGAAGTGGTCCTTGTGTGGTAACAATGTAGCCCAAAGCATTATTTGCAAAGCGAATCGGGTGCTGAACACTCTTGTTTAATGAAGTGAATGAACATGTAGGGTTTGATTTCGTGCTATTTTTTTGAAAACGGATATTATCAAGAAAATAATCATTCTTTAGCTTATTTAGTTCAAAAGAAAATGTTTCAGGGGATCCAATAATTATCTCTCTTGCAAATACGTCATTCAGATAAACGACTCGATTCGCTAATGATTGACAGTTTTGCAAACGCTCAAGATGAAGGGATATAAAAACCGTAAAAACTGACGCTACAAATGCAGATAAAGTTAAATACAAAATGTATTTAAAATATTGCTTTTCGAGAATCGATTTTAGTGGTTTGAATTCCGATTTCATTCACTTTCCATCTTTTGCGATACACCATTGAATTTAACTGTAGTGATCTTTGATATTAGATGACCGTTCTCAAATCCATGATATTTACGAATCGTACCTAGCTTGCCGGTAAGCACGTGCTTATTAATAAAATCAATAAACCCAAGTTGATTAAGCGGCGCGGTTGCTTGGCACAAGTAACTTCCTGAAACTAAAACGGCATCGTAGGTATAAATTGCTGTCCCCATAATCTCTTCGTTGCTCGTGTCTTTAAATTTTTTCTCCATTACCTTAGAATTAACTGTTTCACCACTCATCCATGTTGCAGGGAATCGAATATTTAAGTTCTTTAAATTCAAGTTACTAGTGAAAAGCTGTAAGTCTGTCTTGGAGCGGGCAAGGTTGGCAGACCCGTACACAATTCCTTTGAAACCAGTCTTGGAAACGGATTCAAAGATAGGAAGGGTTTGCTGAAGAAATCCTGGTACATAAATAAAATCAAACTTTTTAAGTGAAAGTTTTTTTGAAATAAAATCTTGATGATTCATATTCGTATCAATCAATTCTATCTGCATATCAATACCCAGTTTCTCAAGTGACAACTTGAGACTTTTTGACAATTCAATTGAATATGATGAATTACCAGGAATTATAGCAATCGGTTGTTTGATATTCTTTAATTTTATGTACTGGCCCACATGTTTAGAAATACCCGATATAGGGTTTGCCAATGAAAAAAAGTTTGAATTCTTACGGCTCAAAGCATCAGTCGCAGCTCCGCTAGAAAGAGCCAGAACTTCAGAGTCTTTAAATGCTTCAGCTGCGAGTAACGCTTCTGAGGAATGAATCAGACCAAAGATTATTTTCTCGTCCTTAATTGACTTAACTTCTTTTGACTGAGTAAAAATAGACAAGGGTTCTTTTCCAATAATTTGAAGATTCTTAACATCACAATTTTTCCTGAGCTGCTCTAATCCCATTTTGAAAGCAATACTGATTTGTCGCTCTTTATTTGAAGCAATATATGTATCATTTGAAACACTGTTATCGATAAATATGATTGTTTTACAATGAGAATAACTATTAAAAAGCAATGTAAAAAATAGAAAGTATAACCTCATATTTATAATCCAGTGATGAATTGGGTTAGAGACTGGATAAATAGATATTTCTTCAAAGGCCAGGTTTGATCTCTTGGGGCTTCAATTGTTAAAGTGGGAATAGCATTTTCTTTGCTGTACGTGTTAAGAGAACCAAGTACCTCATAGGGCATCTTATCAACAAGTTTTAAAGATAAACTCTGAGATAATAGACTAACAGATTCATCGAATTTTCTATTTCCTGGATTATAAAGGATCAGGGACTCGGAAAACGAATGTAGTGAAATGATCATTGTAGGTCGAAAAGAAATTAATACATTCAGAAAAGCAATTGTTTCTGGCTCACTCGCAGCACTTGGCCCTGGTTTGTATCTTGGGTTAGTAAAGGTAGGTATCCAATTTTTTGTCGGTAAATTCCTGTTAAGGTCAACATCATTATAATTTGACCTTAAAGATAATGTTTCACCATCCTTATTAAGACATGGGATAATTGCGTAGCTATTGACGCCGGGATTTTGAACTAAATTTCGAATTAAGGCATTTGCAATCTGAATGCCCTCTTCTTCATCACCATGGACGCCTCCGACGATCAGGATTTTTTCTTGGGGATTTATTTGATTAAAATCCCAGCAATCAATGCTTTGACCTAAAACAGTCGTTCCAATTTGTCGTATACTAAGGATCATAAAACCTTTGCTTTCATTGCGAAGTTAAACAACAAACTCAATCCCAAGTAGAGTAGAATTAAGCCGCACATAACATTTATAATTCTAAATTTTTTGTCATCAATCTTTTTTCGAAAAACCCTCATTGTAATTGTCAACGCATAGAACCATGTAATGGATGCTATACACACACCAACAATGAAATAATTTGAAGTTGAAACATACTTTGAATTGAAACTTCCAAGAAGTATAGATCCATCTATCAGTGCTTGCGGATTCATCCAAGACAATACAAACGCACTTCTAAACGCTGCGAGCATGGTTTGTTTATTACTTTCTAAATTTAATTTAGATTTGGCCTTTAAAAGCGTAATTGAAATTCTGAGGAGGTAAAGACCTCCAAATATTTGCAATATGCTAGCGAACATTGGATATCTCGACACTACAAGGCCAATTCCTAAATAGCATGCAATTGCCAAAGATATGTCCATGAGAATTACGAGACTGGATATTTTAAATGAATCTACCGTGTTATTTGTTATAGATGAATGAATTACAAACAGGTTTTGAGCGCCTATAGGCATCACGTAGGCAAATCCCAGGAGTAACCCTTCTAAAAGTGTAATCATCATTTTGCCTCTCTCTTCATAACATCTTTTATAAAGAAGGAATAAAACTCGAAATAATTATTAAATATCGGATTATACCGACTGGCTTTTTCTTCATCAAAAAAAGGCTCTAAGTTTTCAGGAAAAATCCACTGATTTAGATGGTGTTCAACGTGGAAATTATTCCAACTCGTAAACCATCTTGCAACTTTTGAAGCTGACTTGATTGTTCTCGTATTCTCATATTTTTCTTTTGATATCTTTTTGCATCCATAATGCTCTGGGATCTCAATTAAAAAATGGACTGGCTCCGTGATCAATATCAGGGAAAGAACCCACGTTATCACTAAGTCTGATTGACCTATAAATACCAAACCAGTCATAATTATTAGGTTCAAGAATACAACATTCTTCAGTATCGCACCTGACGTTGCTTCCTTCTTTTTCAAAATCCCCGTCATTAAATCATTGTATTTTGATAATCCAAAAACACATTGAACAAACTGCAACATGTTTGACGCCTTGTTAAGCTTGTCGAGACCAAAGAACTCGGTATCTTCAGCAGTTCCGAGTTTTTTGTGATGCTGAAAATGCACCTCTCTGTATGAACTAAAATTAATAAACACTTGAAGCCCTAGCAAGGAGCCTACTAGATCATTTATCTTTTTATTTTTAAAACCTAAAAAATGTGAACATTGGTGAATTATCTGAATTGAATGTGCATTTATTAAGCCCAACAACACAACTCCAGTGAATTTCAATGAAATACTTGATGACTTAATAAGCAAAATACTCAAAGCCTGAATTACAATGATAATTATAAGCTTATAAAGAAAGATATTTTTATTTTCGCCATTTGCTTTGGCCCCCAATTGACTAGGCACCTTGTTTAATTTGTTTTTTATACTCTAACGGGCTCATCATTCCAAGTCCAGAATGTGGTGC
>JAIFLR010000008.1 GCA_020048985.1 Halobacteriovorax sp.
AAGTGGGATGAGAATAATCAGCCCTGTCAGCCATGAGGTCGCTCTGAATACCGCCAGAAGTGTTTCTGATTTGTTATAGACTAAAAACAAATATCCCAAAAGGAGCAGGTTAAGAACAATTCCAGTTGAATTCCAAAAGCTGAAAGAAGACTGGCTTATTTGGTAAAAATTAAAGAAGTAGTAGCCAGTGATGTAAAAACTCTGCGCCAGAAAATATTTTTTAGAATTTCGTCGTTGGTCATAGAAATTGATAATTAGTTCATCAATAACCAATAGACCGATGACGCCAATAAAAACGAGGCAAGCCTTTGGTCCACTGACGACGCTTGAAATAACAATCAGGAGAAGTATAAGACCAGAAATAATCCGTGTTTTTGTATTAGACATTAGGAATTGATCCCTTTAAGAAAAGACGCCTTATTTGATTCAGCTCTTTCCACGGAATCAACTAAACCATTTTGCACACTGACGTTTCCAAAGCGACGTTCTCGACTGGAAACGTTTTGAATAATTTTTTTAAACTCTCCGGCAGTAAAATCAGGCCACTTGGTTGGAGTGAAATACAGTTCCGCGTAAGCCATCTGCCATAAAAGAAAATTAGAAATTCTCTGATCTCCGCCGGTTCGGATCATCAGATCAACATCTCCGGCCTCTGGGCGGTACATAAGTGAGCTAAGATCAGCCTCAGTCATTTCAACACCAGGATGTGATGACTGAAACAAGTTAATTGCTCTGAGAATCTCTGCGCGGCCACCGTAGCTAAAAGCAAAAGTTAAATTCAGACCATTTGAATTTTCAGTTAACTCTTCAATTTCTTTAATGAGACTAAGAGTATCAACTGGCAGATTCTGAATATCACCAATAACTTTGAACTTAATATTGTTTGCGAGAATCTTTTGTTTTTCTTTTTGGAGGAACTTTTTAAGTAACTTAAAGAGAGTTGAAACTTCTTCTAGGGGACGACTCCAGTTCTCAGTAGAGAAAGCATAAAGGGTAAGTGCTTTTATACCCAACTCATCAGCAGACTGAACGATTTCCGAAACAACAGCAGATCCTCTGACATGTCCCCATATACGTGGACGAAAGCGCTGGTTGGCCCAACGTCCATTCCCATCCATAATAATAGCGACGTGTTTAATTTGTGCCATATTAAACAGTCAGAAGTTCTTTTTCTTTAGCATCAACTATTTTATCAACTTCCTTAATGAAGTTGTCGGTGATTTTCTGAATCTCTTCCTGAATCTTTTTAGATTCATCTTCCGAGATTTTTTTATCTTTTTCGTTCGCCTTAACTTTATCATTTTGCTCGCGACGAACATTTCGGATAGCAACTTTGGCGTCTTCACCTAGCTTTTTAACATCCTTCACATATGACTTACGCTTGTCTTCAGTCAGTGCTGGAAAAGAAATACGAATTAAGTTCCCGTCGTTGCCTGGTGTTAGTCCGATATTTGCGCCAAGGATGGCTTTTTCAATTGAACCAATAAGAGTTTTATCAAATGGTTGAATTTGGAGCAGGCGAGCTTCTGGAGTAGAAATCTGACCCATATTTTTAATGGGGGTTGGTGTCCCATAGTAGTCGGCCATGATTCCGTCGAGAACGTTTGCGGTCGCACGACCAGTTCTGACTTTTGTCATTTGGTTTTGAAGCGATTTAATCGCTTTGTTCATATGTTCATCAAGAATAGGTTTTAGTTCTTTAATCATAACCTGGATCTCCTTACATTTTTTTCGTTACTAGGGTTCCGATTTTTTCGCCATTTACGACTTTGGCAATATTTCCTTCTTCAAACATATTGAAAACAACTATATCCATGTTGTTATCCATGCAAAGAGTGATTGCTGTTGAGTCCATGACTTTAATATCTTTATTTAGAACTTCGATATACGACAGAGTTTCAAATTTTTTCGCGTCTTTAAACTTCATAGGATCTTTATCGTAGATTCCGTCAACTTTCGTTGCTTTCATGATCAAGTCAGCATGCATTTCATTTGCTCTAAGAGCTGCAGTTGTATCAGTCGTGAAATATGGATTTCCTGTACCGGCCGCAAAGATCACCACTCGTTTTTTCTCGAGGTGGCGAACTGCACGTCTACGGATATAAGGCTCGGCCACTTCCTGCATGGCAATCGCAGAGAGGACTCGTGTATAAACATTTTTTTTCTCAAGGGCGTCTTGCAGAGCGAGTGAATTAATCACCGTCGCCATCATACCCATATAATCTGAAGTCGCGCGGTCCATCCCCGAAGTTGCACCGGCAACACCACGGTGGATATTTCCTCCGCCGACAACAATAGCGATTTCACAGCCAGTTTTCTGGAGGGCCGCGATTTCAGAACTAATTTTAGTTAGAACATCACCGGAAATACCGTGTCCTTGGTCACCAGCAAGTGCTTCACCTGAGAGCTTAATTAAAACGCGTTTGTATTTCATTGGTACCTTTAAATACAAAGAGGGGACTTTTTAAAGTCCCCTCTTCTTAAAATCTTTTCAGGAATTAATTTTGTCCTGATGACAATCGTGCAACTTCAGCAGCGAAGTCATCTTCTTTTTTCTGGATACCTTCACCAAGGTTGAACTTAACAAACTTAGTAACCTTGATTGAAGCACCAACTGTTTTAGCAGTAGCTTCAACTAATTTGCCTACAGTTGTGTCTGGGTCCATTACGAAAGCCTGCTCATAGAGACAAACATCTGAAGCAAGTTTTGCAAGCTTACCTTTTACGATATTTGGAATCATAGCTTCTGGCTTACCTTGCTCTTTTAATTGAGCAGCATAAATCTCAGCTTCTTTTGCTTTGAAATCTTCATCAATTTCATTGGCATTAAGGAACTGCGGATTAGCAGCAGTAATGTGCATACAAAGATTTTTAACCATTTCTTTGAATGTTTCGTTGCTGTTTACATCTTTATCAGTTTCAACCTTACAAATAACACCAATTTTCGCCAATTTTAATTGTTAACTCAGAAATAAGATCCTGAACTGTTCCACCAGTAGGTGTTTTGCAAGCAAGCAAAGCAGGAATAGTTGTAACGTTATTATCAATGGCAACATTGATTGCAGTTGAAGATAGCTTTTGGAAATCTTCATTTTTTGCAGCAAAGTCAGTTTCAATATTTACTTCAATTACTGCAGCAGTTTTGCCTTTAACAACGGCCATAACGACACCTTCAGCAGCAATTCTTGATGATTTCTTAGCTGCAGCCGCAAGGCCTTTAGCACGAAGAAAATCAACTGCTTTCTGGTAGTCACCAGCACATTCATCAAGAGCTTTTTTACAATCCATCATTCCTGCGCCAGTAGACTCACGAAGATTTTTTACGTCAGTAGCTGTATATGCCATGGTAATATCCTTTAAGTTTTAAGAATTAAGCTTCAGTTTCGTCAGAACCTTGAAGATCAATGTCCTTCTCGTATTTAGCAAGAATTTCATTCTCAAGGGCCATATCACGGTTATCTTCAGAACCATCATCTTTACGAGCTTTGCTTCCGCCTTCAGTGATAGCGTTAGAAAAGTAGTCTAAGAAAAGAGTGATTGATTTAAGAGCATCATCATTTCCTGGAACAACGTATTCAATTCCAGTTGGGTCACAGTTAGTATCTGTGATTGCAACTACAGGAATACCAAGAACGTTAGCTTCTTTAACTGCGATATGCTCATTGTTTGGATCGATGATGAAGATAGCTCCTGGAAGCTTTCTCATATTCTTGATACCACCAAGGTTTTTCTCGAGCTTAGCGACTTCTTTTTCTACGTTAGATTGCTCTTTTTTAGTAAGAAGCTTGTAATCACCGTTTTCTTTCATCTTTTCAACTTTACGTATTTTATCGATAGAAAGAGCGATCGTTTTATAATTTGTAAGCATTCCGCCCAACCAACGTGAAGTCACGTGGAAAGCTCCGCAAGACTCAGCAGTCTTCTTAACCATATCTGCAGCTTGTCTTTTTGTTCCTACGAAAAGAACAGACTTACCTGATGCAGAAGTTTTCTTCAAAAACTCATAAGCTTTTTCAGCCATTGGAAGTGTTTGCTGAAGATCGATGATGTAGATTCCGTTACGTTCACCGTAAACGTACTTCTTCATCTTTGGGTTCCACTTGTGAGTTTGGTGACCGAAGTGTGCTCCGGCTTCAAGCAATTGCTTGACTGATAAATTAGACATAGAAATCTCCTCTGGTGGTTATTATCGAATCACTTTTTGCCACCAATTACGATGGACCTACCAGTTAAAGTGATTAGATTTCCCCTTATGGGGATGTTAAAAAACGGGTCACATGTAGATAACACATGGACCCGTTTACGACAAGATTATTGAGAGTGAAATCAAGGCATTGAATCGTTCGGCGGAGGGACTAAAACCTTACGTGGCTTCGAGCCTTGAGTGGGCCCCACGACTCCATTACTTTCCATTTCTTCTATTAAGTTAGCAGCTCTGTTATATCCAACACCTAAGCGGCGCTGAAGGAAGGAGGCACTAGCTACGCGATGAGTCGCCACACAGCGGACAGCATCATTATATTTGTCATCTTTGAGAGAACCTTCGCCATCGGTAGTGACACCTTCAGTATTTGCTTCTGTATCAAACTGGGCCGGTAATGTGGCCAGTTTATCCACAAGCCTCTCTATCTCATCTTCATCAACATAAGCCGAGTGCATACGAAGGATATCGATTCCTTGTTTAAAGAGCATATCCCCTTTACCAAGAAGTTTCTCAGCACCCATTCCATCAAGAATTACCCTTGAATCAATATTGGTGAAAACTCTGAATGAAACTCGTGTTGGGAAGTTGGCCTTAATTACACCTGTGATGATGTCGGTAGATGGACGCTGGGTCGCCAGAACAATATGAATTCCGGAAGCACGAGCTTTCGCGGCCAATCTTGAAATAGCCACTTCAATCGCTTTACCAGATTTTGAGAGCATAAGATCAGCAAACTCATCCACTACTACTACGATAAATGGCAATTCGAAGTCTACCACTTCAGCATCTGGATAATATTTATTCACTTTGGCCGTCAACTCTGGCCCAGCTATTTTCATTTTCTTATTGAAGCCATCAATATTTTTAACACCAAAATCTTTCAGAAGTGTATAGCGTCTCTCCATCTCCTCAATGGCCCACAGGAGTGCAGCTGAGGCAACTTCGGCATTAGTAACAACTGGCATGATCAAGTGAGGTAAGCGGGCGTAGAGTGCTAATTCAAGCTGTTTTGGATCCAGCATGATTAAGCGAAGTTTTTTGGGAGAAAATTTAACAATTAGTGAAACCAGAAGGGTGTTAATGAAAACTGATTTACCAGCTCCCGTTGTACCCGCAACTAATAAGTGAGGAGTTGCAGCAAGATCGATAACGGCTGGATCACCATAAGCATCTTTACCCATGGCAATTGGAAGTCGATAACTGGGGTTATTAAATAATGGTGATTTTAAAACTTCATCTAAATAAATAACTTCACGCGGATTTCTAGGAACCTCTAAACCAATTGTTGATTTACCTTTCATTGGATAAACCATACGAATTGGAGCTCCCATTAAAGCGAGAGAGAGGTCGTCAGTTCGGTTAATAACCCCTGCCACTTTTACACCGGCACCCAGCTCAAGTTCAAAGGTATCCACGACTGGCCCCTTGAGCACGTTTACGATCTGAGCGGTAATATTAAACTCTTTGAGTTTTTCTTCAATTGCACGCGCAGTTTTTTCAAAATAATGGTCTTCTGGATCTTTAAAAACCTTAGTGTGGTTTTTAGGAGCGATACAGCTAATCAATTCTTCAGCGTCAAAAAATTTATCTTCTGGTACTTGCTTCTTAACCTGAAACGGACTTTCAACTTCTTCAAATTCGTCATCTGATTCTTCTTCATGTATTTCATCGATTTGAGAATCATCGAATTCTTCTTCGTCGGTTACATCCTCAATTTCATCAGTGATTGAATCATCTTCAACCTCTTCGCTCTCTTCAATTTCTTCTTCAACTTCAACATCGGCAACGGCCTCAGTCTTATCCAGAGGGTAAGAGCGCTTCACTTCTGTGAACTTTGGGGAATCAGTAATTTTTAGTTTACCGGCCACAGGAGTCGCAACAACTTCTTGGTTTCTGAACCTGGCGATTAGAGCTTCAAATTTTGGCTTTAAAGAAGTGAGATATTTTTTTGCGTCGAACGACTTAATCGCAGAGTAGTCTGCATTTTTAATCATCGAAATAAGGACCAGTGTTTTCTTCCAGATGTAGTTGCAGGTTTTAAAGAATTTTTTCTCAGACACTAAATAGAAAAAACTAGCCCCCAACAAGAACACTGAACTCAGTGCACTTAGTAGGCTGATATTTTCTTTAAGTAAGAAGAATAAACCTTCACCAAGTGTCTCAGGCAAAAGCAAATAACAAAGCAGAAGTGTAAGTGGCAAAAGTACTGCAATAACGGCTTGGTTTTTGACATCTTTTTTCTTATTAAAAACAAATGAGTGAAGAATAGCAAAAGTCACAAAAGAAACTGTGACCCAAATTCCGCACCAGTATCCAAAGTTAGCTAAAAGAGTAAAAAAGTAATAAGTGAAAAAATTGATGGTTTGATTTTGGTAGGTGATTTCGTAGTAGTTATCAGGCAATGAATCACGGTAATAAAAATACACGAGATTTAAAGTAGTTAGAATGAACAAAGAATAGAGCTGCGCTCTTAAGATTTTTTTTTCCATACCTAAATTGTAGGGAGCGTTAAGAAGAAGTGCAAGATAGAAGGCTTAGAATATTGCAAGATTATCGAGGCTGTGCAGCATTTAAAAAGATCTGTCTAAAATAAAAAAGCCCTCTTTCGAGGGCTTTTTTTTATAATTAGAGGGTGCATCTTGCTATTCTGACACCAAGTTCCCCTGGCACT
>JAIFLR010000007.1 GCA_020048985.1 Halobacteriovorax sp.
AGTATTGCTATTCATGATTTGAAAAAAGATGAAGAGGGAAAAAAGGTTGAGTTCGATCCACAGACTTTTGATGTGGAGGATGTTTTAGAAGCTTGTGTTGAAACGGCTTCATCGAAGCTGGGAAGACTCTTTGGCGGTGGTCGTGCCAAATGCAAAAGTCATTTGAAGCTTTAGTCCCAACCTAAAACTTGATAGCCTTTTTCGGCAAGACATTGATTCACAAAGCGGCGCTTAATCTCATCGGGAGAAAGCGCCCCAGCAACGCCTCCACCAGCAGCACCAATGGCGCCACCTCTGATTAAACTGCCTCCTAAATTTCCAGTAAAGAGGCCACTAACTGCTCCCATCGCAGCACCGATAGCAGCACCAGCACCAGCTCCTTTGGCCGCATTTTTTCCCGTGGAGCTTTTCAGATACTGTTCAGCATCTGCGATACATCTATCAATATCTTTTTTGGCCGCTTCCTTACCTACGTGCTTAAGCTTTTGATTTGGATAAAGCTGGGGCTTAGAGGCACAACTCACAAGTGTGAGGATAATTACCAGCAAAATCGTTTTCAACATAAAATCTCCTATTGGATCCATTTTACCAGCAGTTTGATGCTAGTCAAAGAGAGCAGATTTTACGAAGATAAAGGCGAATGATTTGATCTATTAAGGAGCTAGAATGTTCGAGCTAACAACTGAAACGATGACAGCACTGTTCACCCTTACTGCGATGGAAACAGTCTTGGGAATTGATAACATCATTTTCATCGCCATTCTTGTTGACCGTCTACCAAAAGAGCATCAGTCCAGAATACGAAACATAGGAATTTCTCTCGCCCTCATTATTCGGATCGCCCTTCTCTTCTCAATAAGCTGGATTATGACCCTTAAGGAGCCGCTCTTTAGCGTGTATTCACAGTCATTCTCTGGACGCGATTTGATTTTACTCGGCGGAGGATTATTTCTTCTCGCAAAATCGACATTCGAAATTCACCACAAGGTCGAAGGAGATCCACAAATCCATCTTCACGAAGCTGAAAGTCATGTGAAAAAGAAAGCGGATCCCAAAATGATGCTCTTGCAAATCCTCGTTCTTGATATCGTCTTTTCTCTCGACTCTGTTATTACTGCTGTAGGTATGGCGAGCGATATTTCTATTATGGTCGCGGCGATGCTCATTTCAATGCTCATCATGATTCTTTCGGCGGGAAAAATAAGTGGTTTTGTTGAACGTCACCCAACGATCAAAATTCTTGCGCTCTCATTTCTACTTCTAATAGGGGTGATGTTGGTTGCGGAAAGCTTTGGAGCACACATTTCCAAGGGCTACATTTACTTTGCTATGGCATTCTCTCTTACGGTAGAGATGTTAAACATGCGCTACTGTAAAAAAAATATTTCGAAATAATTACTGATATTCTTTTGGAAACAAATCCGCGTTGAGATGTCTCATCACCTGGAGCACTTTTGCCAGGTGAAGATTTTCATCTCCGCCTTCCAAGCGTTTGAGAAATGCCAGACCAACTCCTGAGAATTTTGCCAATTCTTCCTGAGTAATTCCTCTTTCTTTTCTTTTTTTACGGATGAAGTAAGCAACTGTACCAATACTTCTTTCTATCTCTGCGTTCGACCGACGAATAACTTCCATGTTATTCCTCCCATTTATATCTATATTAGATCTAAAAGAATTTTGCGCAACAACCTTTTAAAGTCCGATCGTTTTGCTTTTAGTATCTTTTACCAGCTTAATCACTAAACTCTGAATTTTCGTCCGTCTCATTCGCCTCCTCGGGGCGATCTGATGGTTCTATCAGGTGAGCACGATCCGCCAATGAGTCCCTAGGAATCTTTCTTTTCTTATAAAAGTTAGGAGCACTTTGCGCGACTGTTATTACTGAGGCTGGCATTCTTCTGTCCATAAAAGATTCTGCAAATGCCACCAAAGCTGCATCTTTCTTTTTGCGCAAAATACTGAGAGCACTTATGCCTCGCCCATCATTGGCCTTGAAATCTGCTCCCTGCTCCTTAAAGTAGCTCAGGGCTTGAAGACATCCCTCTTCAGCAGCGATAGTCAGTGGAGTTTCCCCATTTTTTGTTTTTAAATCCCAGGCCATACCTGCTTTGTGGAGAATGCTCACAACTTTATATGAGCACTGTGCACTTGCCATGTGAAGCAAGCTCCATCCTTTTTTACCGTAAGCCTTAAAATTCTTATCTAGCTTCTGCTCTCCAAGGACAAGGCCCAACATCTCTGGACTATTTTGAGTTACTGACAGTGAATGAATATCAAACTCTTTTTTAGGATCTATTTCAAACTGCATTTTTTTGTCTTTAGCATATTTCACGAAGCCAATACGATTGTATTTCACCAGCAACTCACCAACCATATATGTATCACCTTCAACATTTAAATTCATTCCAAGTCTACCTCCGGCCTGAATAAAATTCTCAAAGCCTCTTTGATCATTTTTGATAATAGAAAGTAGGGCATCATCACCAAGATTTCTCGAAGCAGATTTTTGGAAATAGAAAACAGATGAAATCGCCAGACATGCTGTGACCCCGACCCCTATCATGACACGCTTATTTTTCACTTTTAGCCCCTTTAAATTTTTGACTTGGTCATTTTAAGGCCCTGCACCAAAGACTTTTTCAAGAAAATGTGACAATTGCTCTAAAATCATCCGCTTAGTTGAAGTCTCAAGGCCTATTTCCCAAAAAAAGTGACACCAAGAATTGGCAGTTTGGGATATTAAGTTACAATTATTCCATGAGGCCTATCTATTTTGTTCTATTTATCCTCATTCCGGCCATTGCCTCTGCATCACCTGCTGAAGAGGTGGAAGCAGACTCTATCCCTATACTCGAAACCACTCAATATTTACTGGGAAGACAGGTTAACACAGTTGCCAATAGGCTCGATTTATTTTTTGCTGATCAGAGGGCCGATGATGAACTAGCGAGAAGTCGTATAAGAATCAGGCAACGCTATGAACTGAGAGAACGGGCGAAACTTGATGACCAGTTTCAAATTCGTTTCAACATACGACTTCCAAAGCTTGAGCAAAAATTTAAATTTGAATCAGATACTAAAAAATCCAAAGAGAAAGCGAAAGAAAAAGCCAAAAGTGGAACAAGTTCAGACATAGCTTTGAATCAGCTCGACAAAAGTTGGCAATTCCGCGCAGACGTTGGAGTTAATGCGAGTATTCCACCCAAAATCTTTTCCCGGGCGAGGCTCCGAAAAAATATGACTTCCGGTGACGTAATTCACCGCTTTGTTGAAGAGCTGGCCTGGTACAGTGACAGGGACTGGGAAGAATACACGACTTTTGATTCCGATCTTGCTCTTGGAGAAAATACGCTTGTGCGATGGAGAAATATTGCTGACTGGAAAGTGACTCGAAAAGATTTTAAAACAGGTCACGGTCCATCCATCATCCACCGACTCAGTGATGACGATGCCATTTCCTACGGACCAAGTTTCACAACTATAATCGAAAAAAGTGTTTGGTATGTGGACAATTACCGACTTGGTACCAATTACCGGCGAAACCTTTATAGGCATTGGTTCTATGTAGATGTCTTTACTGGCTTAGACTTTCCGAAATTCTGGTCTTTCAGACGAACCCCCTACGTTGGTTTTCAACTGGAAGCTTTATTTGGCGGGATATAAAAAAGGCCCACCGAAGTGGGCCTTGAAGTTTAAAACTTAAAGAAGAGCGATTAACGGAGCAATTAAAAGTGAAACTACCGACATCACTTTGATCAAGATAGCAATACCAGGACCAGATGTATCTTTGAACGGATCCCCTACCATATCACCAACAACTGCAGCTTTGTGAGTATCAGTTCCCTTCTTCTCACCAGCAAGCTTGCCTTTCTCGATGTATTTTTTAGCGTTATCCCAAGCTCCACCAGCGTTCGCCATGAAAAGCGACATAGTAGCACCAACTGCTAATGATCCAGCAAGTAGACCAGCTAGAGAAGCTGGGCCCATGAAGAATCCGCATAGAACTGGAGCAACGATGGCCACACAACCAGGGAAGATCATTTCTTTCATCGCAGCTTTAGTTGCGATATCAACGATTTTTTTAGGCTCTGGCTCAGCTTTAAGTTCCATAAGACCTGGAATCTCTCTGAATTGACGACCAATTTCTACAACGATCGCACCAGCAGCTTTACCTACCGCAAGCATTGTTGAAGAACCAACAAGGAATGGAAGGATTGAACCAAGAAGGATACCGATAAGAATTTTTGGATCAGTTAATACGAGCTCAACAGCACCAAGACCATTGAGCGCACGAACGTGGTTAATTTCAATGTTATAAGCAGAGAAGAGAGCAAGAACAGTGAGGATCGCTGAACCGATAGCGTAACCCTTACCGATAGCTGCAGTTGTATTACCAACCATATCTAATTCATCTGTAATCGCACGAACTTCAGGACCTAGAGCTGACATTTCAGAAATACCGCCAGCATTATCTGAGATCGGGCCGTAAGCATCAACAGTCATAACAACTGCTGTACCACCGAGCATACCAACTGCAGAAAGCGCAATTCCGTAAAGTCCTAAGTATTTGTTAGCTAGGAAAGCAACGGCCGCAACTACGATCATTGGGATCGCAACTGATTCCATCCCTACAGCAAGACCTTGAATAACGTTTGTACCAGCACCAGTTCTTGCTGCTTCAGCAATACGCGAAACTGGACCAGCAGATGTATAATAATCAGTGATAAGACCGATGATTGTTCCGCCGATTGCACCAATAGTCATTACTGCAGTAACTGACTGAGTGATTCCTAGCATGTTCATGATGATGAAAGATGCGATTGCAAGAATAACTGGAGGCATAATAAGAGCGCCACGAAGAACTTTCGCAGGATCCATATTCTTCATCATACGAGCAAGAAAGATACAAAGGATTGATACAGCAAGACCAACACCTGAAAGAACAAGTGGAAGACCAATTGCAACTGTTTTATTAATTTCGAGATCACCTTCCAAAAGAGTTGGAAGAGCATCAGAAGTCAAAGCAATCGCCATGGCAGCAACAATCGCAGCAACCATTGATTCATAAATATCTGCACCCATACCGGCAACGTCACCAACGTTATCCCCGACGTTATCAGCGATAACACCTGGGTTACGAGGATCATCTTCAGGAATGTTTTCGATTACTTTACCAGCGATATCTGAACCAACGTCAGCCGCTTTAGTATAGATACCACCACCGATACGAGCAAAAAGCGCGATCGATGAAGCGCCAACTGCAAATGAGTGAAGGATTGGAGAAAGGAGTTCAGACTCTCTAAAAACGATATAAAGAACACCAAGTCCAATTGCACCAAGACCCGCAACTGAAAGACCCATAACCGCACCACCATCTAGGGCAGTAACTAGAGCGTTGGCCTTAATGCCAGAACGAGCAGCTTGAGTTGTTTTAACGTTGGCATATGTAGCAGCCTTCATCCCGATGAAACCAGCGAGGAGTGAAAGAACAGCTCCAAGAACGAATGAAGCAGCTGCCACTTTTCCTAATGAAATACCGATAAGAACGGCAACAACAGCACCGAAAACAGCGAGTGTTTTATATTGAGTAAAAAGAAACGCCATTGCGCCTTCGCGGATATATCCTGCGATACGCTCCATTGTTTCATTACCTTTTTCCATCCCAATTACGCGGAAATAAAATACGGCGGCGATCACAAGTGCTATCACACCAAAGATCACTGGGGTTTTTACCCAAATGCTCAACCAAGAATCAATCATGCTGATCTCCCTAAGAAATAAAAATTTGCGAACCTATTTAGTACTAAATCTGACTGTTTTCGTAAATCTTAAACCGGTAAATATATTTTAATTAGTCGCTGCGCACCAACTCAGTTATTATGAGCACTTAATATTTAAACTGTCTGATGAAAATTTGCATAATCAATGACCCTAGTGCCATCTGGTAAAAGAACAACCATATCCATGAATTTTTTCCCCCAAGATATGTCACTGGGGTAATAGACGTGGGTAGAATGGATGGTCTGGCCAAAGGTCCCATCGGTCCCCATCATCGTTACAAAAAACTCAGTATTTTGTTTGAAGCACTCTTTTTGATCAAGCCCAAAAAGTGGGCTTGTCTCATCAATTACATGCATGAGAATCATGGTCATCGCAAAAATTGGAACCTTAGGTTTTACTAGTGTTAAATCAGTAAAACGTCTCAATGAATGGCCCTCAATTGTTTTTTCTTCTTTAAGATAGTTGAGACTGATAGTGGAATCGATCACTTGATTCTTCCTAATGTTCACCATTCGAAACATCAACGTCTTCTTACCATCATAATCAGTAATAACCATTCCCTTTGAAAATTCCACTTTGGAAGATGGTCTGGAAAATTTGGCAAAGAACAGACCACTTAAAATAGCGAGGATCATCAAGCCTAGTGAGGCTTGGGCCATAACGAGAAAATTTGCAAACGTCGTAGCTGGTGCCAGGTATCCATAGCCAATTGTTGCCAAAGTCTGGACACTAAAAAAAAATGCCATCAGCCAAGAATTATCAGAATTCAAAATGGAACCAGGGTTGAACCAGTAAAGGGTGGCAAAGAAACTATTTATGACAAGAAAGAAAACCACAAAGAGCGCTAAGGTCTTCTTCCAACTCATGGCCAAAAGGTCGTGATAAATATCACGGCTTTTAGAGTGAGGGACATTTTTGTGGATAATTTTAAAAAGTGCCCGTTTTTCCATATAACCTCTTAAATCAAATATTAAGAAATTTTATATTCCCTCACATCGATTGACTATCGGAAGCTGGCATCCTATTTTGCCAAAATGGATCCTCAAGAAAGACGCAAAAACCTCATAGAACGCAATGAAGAACTAGAACGTCTAGGCATGGGTTGCAGCGGTTGCTCGGGCACTTGTTGTACCTATGAGGCCAACTCAATGATGGTAACACCCATCGAAGCTGTTGAGTTGGTGGACTATCTGAAAACGAATGGTCTATTTAATGACGAGCTTAAAAATCGTCTGCAAGAAACCGTGGCAAAGTATCGTTTGGATCAAGGGCTTGGAAATGGGAAACGTTCATATCTGCGACGTACATACACTTGCCCATTTTTTAATCACAAAGAACTAGGTTGCCCACTTCCTCGCGAAGTAAAACCTTTTGGCTGTATTGCCTTCAATTCCCATAACGTTGAATTGAAAGCAGGGGAACATTGTTACTCCGAAAAAGAGATATTGGAAAAACGGGAAATGCTGGCCCCTGACGAAGCGGCTCTTAATGAAGAGCTCAAACAGCAGCATGCCCTCTACTGGGATAAAGTCCCCATGCCTGTGGCCCTACTGGACTTTTTCAACGTAAAAAAATAAAGCCTAATTGGAATAACTTCCCCTAGCCTTCGGCATGATTGGGTTGAGAGAATTCATCATTTTCAGGCTCTTGAGCTTGAGACTTCTTAGAAGGTATTTGGGATAAGTCATCAAACTCACTTTGCCTATTTGCAACACTTCATCACCATTTTCAAAATTAATTAATCCCTTGTAAAACTCGTTTAACATCGAGTTACGATGATGAAACTTACTATCCTCAGCGGATTTTTCAAACATTGTTCCGGTTACACTATTTTTGAAAACAAACTGTTTCTCACAAAAGTCAGCATCAACGTTGATGTAAAGTTCCTTGCGAAAATTGTCATTGATGTAATTGGCCATCTTAACGTGATATTCTTTTGGATTTTTCATGAATGGAGAAGGGTAAACATCTTCAAAATGCATGGCCACATTCCCTAGGCTAGAAAGAACGCATGCCACGTTGCTAATCCATACCGGACTGAAAAGTGAATATTTAAAAATATAGTGCATGATAACTTTACCCGTCAGTTGATGGGTTAAACCGAGGCCTCTCGCTCTGAGACTTACACACGTGAGTCCCAGATGGAGGATGTTGCCTAATCCTTTGGCTTCAAGGATGTAGGATGAGCAAAATCCATCAATTTTTTGTTCACTGTCTCGTGAAACGGCAATAATAAGACGATCATATTCTGATTTCTTACCTGAAAGGCACTGATAATCTGGGATGGTCTCAAGGCATTCATTGGCAACACTCATCAGCTCTTGATGAAGGTGATTAAGCTCCACCTCGGACAAATTAATTCCAGGACGGTGATAAATTTCAATCATAAAGCCTCCATGACATTTTGAGAAAATCCGATGTAATTTAATTTAATAATTTCCTGGCTTTTTGAGGCCAGATCAAAAGAAGACATTATGGCGGGAGCAAAAGGTTCAGAAACAAACACTTCTACCTCTATTTTATCTTGTTCCAAAATTTTGAGAAAATGATCGAAGAAGGTCATCTCACCGTACCAGCAAACGACATCTCGATTATTTCGATTAAATTTCTCCCCACTTATAGAACGATAATTAAGCGTAATCGGAAGAATAGATTTCTGAGTAGCAACAGATGCTTCAAACAAAGGACGTCTAAATCTCAAAACTTCTTCACCGTTAGTGGACGTAGCCTCAGGAAATACCGTAACGCTGAGTCCATCCATAAGTGCTTGCCTCAATTCAAGGATCTCACCTTTAAGACCCATTTTGTTTTTGCGATCAACAAAAAGGCATCCCGCCAACTGTGTTAAATGACCAAGAAAGAAAGTGTTCTTCACTTCTCTTGAGGTCACAAAACAAGTAGGCATTTTGGAAGCCAGAATGATGACATCCAAATAGGAAAGATGATTGGCCACCACCAGATAGTTGGCATCTTTACTAAATAGCGGTGAGATATGGCACTCTACTTCGATACTTAAAATTTTAAGCATTAACTTTGAGACGAATGAAACCAAATGAATCAACTTTTTCCGAATGAAAGTTTTGGAGACAGATAAAAAGGGGAAGAAGAGTAGCCCCACTAAAATGAAGGAAAGAACAACAACTGCAAATGCCAAAAGTTTTAATATTTTCATCTACTATAAGAAGAACAGATGAATTATTTTTGAACAACTATGGAGGATCAAACCTAACAAGCTCTTTACACAATCCTGACAATTAGGTTCTGAGATCCTGAATAACGCTGATTTTACCAGTTCTTGAATTGCGCTTGATGGATCCGTGCGCTTCAGGGTGGAGTTTGAGACGATCAGCGAATGCCGCCAATGAAATAGTATCTCTTAGGTCTCTGGAGTTTTGATATATCTCTGAAAGCAAAAGTTTTTCATCTAATTCACGTCCTGGATGAGTTTCATAAAACAGATCCATCGTTTCACTGACCCCAGCTTCGTTTTGAGATTCTTTCAGCTGTATCTGAAATGACAAAATTTCGGGATCAAGATTTTTAAGAGACTTTTCAATATCTCCCAAGAGTAAACGACACGACCAGATCTGGATCATGTTATCAATTCGACCTAGGAGTTTAAATTTTCTGTCCTTGCGCCCACAATCACATAAATCATCAACCCATTCAACCCGGTCACCGGTGGCGTAGTTCTTGATCGCCATCGAATCACGAGTCAAAGAAGAAATCACCGCCTCACCTTCGACGATTTTCATTTTAATCAGGTCACTGAAAAGATGATGCTCACCTGGACCACAACTAGTGCATTGATAACCAATAACTCCTGCATCAACACTCGCATATCCCGCTGATCCAAAGTATTCTGTGTGCCAGGTTTTCTTTAAAAAATTCATCCGTGATTCAGACATGGACTCGCCAGCGTAGAAAACTTTTTTAATTTTAAGCTCTATTCCCAACCCCAGTGCCTGCTCCGCGTTCATCACCAGTAATGAAGGAATCCCCATCACCACGTCTGGTTTAAATTTATTCAAATAGGTAAGAATATTTTCACTCGGACAAAGGCCGCCAATAGGAAGCTGGATCGCTCCAATTTTCTCCAAAGCTTTTTCAACCGCCAAAAACGAAGACCAAAGATTGCCCGCCACAAACAAATTGGCCACAGTTGTACCTGGAGTTATTCCCTGGGCGCGAAAATTGTACGCCAACATATCAGTTGTCCGGTCAAACTCCTCATAGCTGAAATGAACATACTTAGGATCCCCCGTGGTTCCACCAGAAGAAAAAATATACCCCTGTGGATGGCGGGTTTTCTCAAAATGTTCTTTGAGTTTAGTCGCAGTCTGAAGATAGGTGTGCTTTTCACCGTAATCCTGGATGCGGGCCTCATCCCCGATAAAACTCACCAGCTCTCTTAGAACAAAGCGGCCATCATGAGGCGCCCCATCCATTCCCCAAGTAATAGTTCCAAGCGGAGCAAAACGCTTAAGACCCGTGAGAGCAAGAATATTTAAATAGGTGGATTTTTCTGACTCACCCAGAAGATAAGAGCAAGACTGCAGATAATAGGAAAATGGCTCCAAGTGGGTAAACAGATCATCAGCATCTTTAAAGCGCTTAAGAATAAGGGAGCGGCCCAAAGGGGAAGGTTTAATGAATTTATTCTGTTCCAAGTGAATGAGATGTTCCTCGCCTGAAATAACACTTCCGCCCTCCATCAGCTCTGAATAGTAGCCGCGGTACTTCTCCTTGAGAATCTCCACTGCTTCATCATCTGTAAGGCTTCCACGTTTAGGAGAATTGATAAATGCCTGATCAATCGCTTTTATCAGTTCAGCTTCATTGATCCCTTCCTGCAGGTAGAGGTTTTGCGGGGAAGCACAGGCCGATTGGTCCCAAGGAATAATATCCCGGACTACGGCTTCAGCAATTTTTTTCAAATCTTTATTATCTAAACCATTTAGGGAAATAATTTGGAGAGAGATTTTAGGCCCAAAATCTAGGAGCTTCACATGTTGAGGCAAATCTTTCTGGTAACTTCTGACCATCTCTTCGCCGCCCCATGCGACGATAGTGTTGATCTTAGACTTTATGAAGTTTTCAGTTTCAATATCTCCACCTTTCCAGTGAAGCACAGAGAATTTATCGGCGAGAACGTTTTCCTGATCAAATTCTTTTAGTTTTCTAGCGAAAAAAAGAGGAAAGAATTGATTAGCACTGCTCACTTTGAGAATCGATATATTTTTAGTGAGAAATCCCATGAGAAGGGAATCAATACTACTTAAAAAGACGTTTCCAGCGGTCACGTGCAGGAGTACGCCTTTAGGAGTGGCCTTAACTAGTCCGCCAAAGTGAGGAAGCTTCGTGAATTGATCTAAAACTTTCTCGTTCACAAATTCTGCTCTGACTCTTGCCTCTAAACTCTCGCGACTTAGCAGCCCTGGCAGTAGACCTAAAGTTGACTTCACTTCCTCTTCAGAAAAACCAGATTCTTTAATCAACTCAGGCAGTGCCTCAAGGAAAGGGCCAGAATCCGAAGACCACTGCTTTGAAAAAGCATCAAGTATCGTAACGATTTTTTCTAGCGAAGTAAGCGCCAGCTGTTTTTTAAGATGAGAAACCCTTGACCAACTTTCGGGCCGCTTCCACTCATCATTTTGTTTAAGCTCGCTTCCAAACCAATACATCTTAAACCTTTAACAATTCGAGTGCCTTTAAAGCGCACCCTTTATGTTTACTTACTCCCGCTCTTCCTTCAAGGATCAAAGTATCGCCTTTGATGCCACAAGTGCAGGTTCCAACTCTTCCGTAGTCAGTAGTCAGAAGGCTGGGGGCAGGATAACTGAAGTTATATGAACATAAGAAATGCAGCAGACCCCGCTCCCCTTTGGGAAGCAGACTCAAGTCGCGGGGAGATCGTGTGTAGACTCGGGCATAGTTAGGAATATGCAGATTGCCCTGAGCACAGTCTACATAAGGAATACCGTGCTCCACCATGCCGAATAAATCCCTCTGGTGCTCAACAGGAATACCTAAACGGTCATGAATCATTTTTCTAAATTCGTGTTTAGGTATTTCTTTATCAGCTTTCCCCTTCCATCCGCCTCCAGTCTGAAGCCAGGAATCTTTTCCGAGATTCAGATGAAGATTATTTTTTTCGATAATTTCAAACAACAATGCCGGGAATCCTAAAATCCTTGTCGGAATATCCGATGCTTCAAACCGCTTAAGTGTTTCAAGAACACCTTTCTCATTTAACTCAAAATCCTGGATTTTTTCGTTCCACTGAATGGCGTAATACACTTCATTTTTTCCAGTAAAATTAGTCAACAGCTCATCAGTGAAAGCGGTTCCTAAATCATTGGCCACGGCAGGGTCGTAGGTAAAACACAGATAATTATATTGGCGTGAATCGGCCATGCCGAGTGACTGATGAATCGTCAGGGCCAGACGTTTCACATTGGCCAAACTCTCTTGATCCAAAAATTGTTGGGACTTCTGCCCACCGGTGCCTGAGCTTGTGAGAACAAGTGCTAATTCTTCCTTGGGAACTGAACAAAGCTCATGTTCTTTATAAAGATGCACCATAGTTCCTGGAACAGACGCCAAGTCAGCTTCGCTTTTCAGCATGTCAGGATGAAACCCTAGTTTGTCCCAAAGCTTTCTGGTAAACTCATGCTTATGGTAGTGATGAAGCGCATTCTCTTTAAAACTATTTAAAAATATTTCTTTATTCTTTTGAGAATAATCAAAGGGATCAGATTCTAATAAATGATTAGTGAAAGTATGAGTGATCATATCTCAAGCAGTTTTGGGTTAAGGGCCATGGTTTTCCAGGCCTTAAAATACTCTTCCAGATAAACCTGATTGAGGCCTTTGAGTTTTACGTTTTGGAAATCAAATACCTCAAATGAACGACTTAAAACTAAAAAGTCATAACGCTTATTATTCACCATCTGAAACGCCGGAAAGAATCCGCAGGGAATGAATTTAGCCTTCATCACGCTTTCCAGAATTTTTGGCTTATCGGCGCGGATGATGACTTCTATATAACGAGCTCCAGCGTCTCTTAAAAGCCTGTTCGAGTTTAAAAACAATTCGGTAAAATTCAGATGCCCAGGCATTTTACCACCGATGATCACGCAGTATCCATCAACGGGAGAAAGATGGCAGAATAGTTCAATACTCTGGTCAGGAGAAATGATCATGAGATTAGGTTGATGAAAGGGAAAGAACTCAAACTCGAGCTTGTTATGTTTCTTTAAGCTGGCATATCTGTAGGCCACAAACTTCGGAGATTGAAGAACCTCAAGTTCCCCCGGAGACTCAAGCACCTTGCTTGGTTTGTCCGGAATAATTGTATCTATAAGTCCAAGACCAATTTCAGAATCAACAACTTTATAAAGGGACTCGAGTTGATGATGAAGCTTATAATTCTTGTAGCGTTTCTCTAAAGCCGCTGGGGTGATGATGGCGGCCAAGCAATGAGTTTCGTATTCATTGGTCCGGTGAGCGTTAGGAAAAATTCCGATTTTCTTAAAACCTAGTTTTTCCGTTAGGGTCTGAGCTGCTTCGTTTACAGTCCTCACGGTGGAATAAATAACATCCACTCCGATGGTATTATTTTTGAGATAATCAATGCTATAGGCGAGCAACTCTTCCATGATACCCTGGCCGCGAACTTCTTTTCTTACAACCGCGCCAAAGGCTTTTGCGATTAAGTTTTCCTGGTCATAGCAGGCCAATACAGAAGCAACAACTTCCCCTTGTGGGTCTTTCGTAATAAACCAGAAGCCTTCTTTGGAATTAATGAATTGTTTGATCAAAGTAAAATCTTTCATCAATGGATCAGGGTAGGTCCCCTGATAGATATCAAAATAAAGTTGGGATATCTGGAAGATATCCTTTTCAGTTGCGAGTTGCTGTTCCATGGGTTTGTTATACCCCATTTCAGAGGGGAGAAAACAAAACTAGCACCTTTTTACAAGGTGTTTGACCTCCCCCGCCCTGGCGTAGTATTTTGACGGCCACAAGCCATGAAAAATAACGCCTTACCTACGGGTCTCCACTATCAGTTCCCCTTTATAGACCGCAAAGAGCGGGCCCAACTGCTGGCGTGGCTAGAAACTTTAGTTCCTCTTTGGGAGATGCGCTTCTCGGAACACAACCCTCCCCCTGAAAATGATGAACAAAGAGAACTCAAAAGACCTGTTTACTGGCTTGGCAACTGGCAGTTTGCTTGTCTTGATTATTACCATCCGCCTAAAGGTATCCTTAATCGGTGTGTGAAAGCTGAAACTTATCCTCCCCAATTACAGAAGTTAGTGGACCGAATCGAGTTCATCGCCAAAAGAAGACTTCCTAAGAGCTTCTTTCCTGAGAAGTGGAAGCTTAACACCTGCTTGATTAATTTTTACGGCAGTAAATACGAAGAAGATAAGTGGGTCGATCGGGCCCGCGTAGGTGAACATAAAGATTTTGAACCTGGTCCAGTGGGATCCTTATCACTGGGCGACCGTGCCTTCTTTCAATTCGTAAATGGCAAAACTCAATTAGGCGAAGACAATATCGTACTCTCCCAGTGGCTGGAAGATTCATCCCTTCAGATTTTTGGTGGAGAGAAGTGGAAGAGTAAAACTTTTCACCGGGTGCAACGGGTGGAAGATAAACGTAAAGAACTCATCGGCCCTAAGATTGAGGGGTTTCAAACCCGTCGAATTAATTTTACGTTTCGCTACGTCCCCGAAGAGCATATCTACGCCCTCAAGGATCTCCCCGCGTCTCTTCAATCAGATATCCATCCCTATGTTCAGACTCTTTCCAAGAGCTCGGCGCACTTTAAAAAGCTCCTAACTCCCTGATTTTGAGCAATATTCAAGTATTTCACTCAGGAATTTCTAATACCTGACGAAAAGTATCAAAACATGGGTTGCTAGGGGATTTTATGTTAGGCAGGTGCTTAAGCCTGATTATTTTGTGGAGCTTGAGCTTAAGTGCTTACGCAATTCCCAGCGCGGAAGTCATTACCAATCTCAAAGAGCGAATGCATCCTACTATCTCTGGCGGATACCTCATCAAGAGCTTCACTAATCACTCACAGAGTTACATCTACGATCAGGCTTTGGCGATTATCGCATTTTCTCACCACGGAGATGATAAGAGTGCCAAGAAATTATTAAGAGGCCTTAATAATTTGCAGAAGGAAGATGGCTCCCTGTATTTCTCCTATTACTTGGATGGAAAGTCGCCCTACCCTGAAGAAGGGGATAAAAGATTTGCAGGAGCAGTTGCCTGGGTCGCCATGGCAGCAACAACGTATCAAAAAATTTTTAAGTCTGATGAATTTCTCAATTTCAACACCTTGATCCTAAAGTACTTGGCCTCACAAATGAGGTCGGTTGAAATAAATGGTAAAAAAGTCAGTGCTATCAGTTTTAATCCCACAGATGTTACTCAAACAGAGTGGAATGAAAACGATGTGGCGGCCCTCGAGCACAATCTGGATGCCTATTCGGCTTTTTTACATTTTTCGAGACTCAACGACGATAAAAAGACCAAAGCAACTGCCGCTGATCTCAAAGATTTTATTCTCGCCATGTGGGATGAATCACTCTCTCATTTCTGGTCCGGCGCCAATTTAAAAACTGGGGTTGTGAACAAAGATGAATTCTACCTCGACAATCAGACCTGGAGTTTGCTCGCCTTGGATGCAAAAACGATCAAGGAATTAAATACTAAAAATGCTTTAACGATGAACTGTGATGGGCTTCTGGTTGAGCACGAGGACGTTACAGGTTTCATGGATACCAAGCCGGCGAGAAGACCCGCAAAATTAAAATTTGTCTGGTCGGAGGGAACAGCTGGGCAGATTTTAGCCATGAGAAAATTCACCGACATCCACTCTGAGAGTATCAGTTGCAAGGGACAGGATTTCAGTACGTTGCTTGAAAATATGATCAAAATGAAAAAGAAAGATGGGGGTATAGCCTACTCCACCTCGACTACGAATCCAGACTTCACTACCGCTTCTTCCGTCGCAGGCACTGCCTGGTACTACTTTGCTGCCAACAACATCAACCCCTTCCATTTAGACTGAAAATTTTACTTTTAGATTGAAGTGGCGGCCATATTCTGAGAAGGTCCTGCACAAATCAGGAGTTTTATATGAAAGGTCTGCTTATCCTTCTCTCGTTGTGCTTTACCGTCTCGGCTTGGTCAGATGTGACTTATCCCGTGAAGAATTTTAAATACATCTCTGATTGGGACTACCGGGAAGAGGTTCAGGATTCAGACAAATATGTGGTGATGGTTTTCTCCTCAAAAAGTTGTCTTGAGCGCGTAGTGATTGATCGTTCATGTTTTATGTTTGAAAAGAAATTAGATTATTATATCCCTTCATTTTCTTCCAAAGTAAAAGTCGTAGGGTTTAATGCTTACTTTGAGAACTACACTGTTGTTTCCCAGTTTTATGTCCAAAAGATGCCTACTGTGATCATCTTGAAAAACAATCAGATTATTAAAAGATTTGAAGCCACTTTTGATCAGCCAGATATTAACAATGGTAGAATGGGCTGGCAGGACGAGCTTCTCAAAGAAGTCCTTAATACTATTTATCAGATCCGTTAAGTTTCCAGCTCTTTTAATAGAAGCTCATACCGACTATAGATTTCATCATGCTTGATGGTGACTTCAGTTAATTCACTGAAAGCATCATCAACTTTTTTCTTCACTTGCCCCAGTCTCTGAGAATTACTTTGAATTTTCTTGGAATCCCCTTCTTGCGCCAGGGTAATCAGATCTGCCTCTAGTTCCACTTGTTGTACTTCAAACTTGATGATTTCTTTCTCGAGCATCTCCATCTTCTTTTTAAATGGAGTTAGCTCACGCGACCGCTCTATGATGGTCTCTGATCGCAGGCGCTTCGTATCCGCTCGGTTAGGTTTATCTTTGGATTTTCCCTCAGATGCCGCTTCGTCTTCTTCCCAACCAATTTTCTTTAAGAAATCATCATAGGTTTCTTGTAAGTATTCAACTTTCCCATGGTGATAAACCACAAGCTTGGTTGCCACTTCTCTGAGCATTGCCTCGGAATGGGTAACTATAACCACGGCGCCTGGATAGTTTTGTAACTCCAAGGTTAGCGACTCAACTGATTCTTGGTCCAAGTGGTTCGTGGGCTCATCCAGTAATAACAGATTACATGGTTTAGCTAAAAGTTTCGCCAGTAGCACTCGCGCTCTTTCGCCCCCTGAGAGAACTTTGATTTTCTTTTTGGCAAGATCACCAGTGAACATCATAGTACCGCAGATACTGCGCACTCGCTGCAAACCAAGTGAGACATCAACTGAACTCACTTCTTCTTCGATGGTACGTTCCATATCAAGGCGATTAATATTAGTCTGACCAAAGTGGCCCAAAACCATGTTCACATTACTTGAAATTGAACCTATCTTTGGTGTCAGTTCTCCCGCTAACAGATTTAAAAGAGTGGATTTACCTTTTCCATTTTTTCCAATGATGGCGATCTTATCGCCCTTAAGGATCGGGAAAGTCACGTCTTCAATTAAATTTTCATTGGTGTAACCAAAAGATAAATTTTTAACTTCCATGAGCACACGCCCGGGGCATTCTTTGTAATTAAATTCAAAGTCGAGAGTAGAAACCATTGCTAATGCATCTAGTTCCGGCATTTTCTCAAGAAGCTTCATTCGCGATTGGGCCTGAGTTGCTTTACTGGCCTTAGCCTTAAAACGCGCCACAAACTCTTCCAGATCTTTTCTTTTCTTCTCAGAGTTGACACGAGTTTTCTCGTAAACTTCCTCTTCCAGCATAATCTGTTCGAAATATTTTTGGGAGTTCCCTTTAATTTTAAAAACTTTCTGGCGCCAAATCCCCATAGTGTGAGTTGTTACTTCATCCATAAATCCACGGTCATGGGTAATGATCACTACTTCGCCTTGAAAACTCCGCAGGAATTTAGAAAGCCATCTCATGGAGACAATATCAAGATAGTTGGTGGGCTCATCCAGAAGCAAGCAATGTGGATCACCAAGAAGAACCTTCGCCAGGTTTAAACGAATCTGATATCCACCTGAGAAGTCAGCAGGGGCCCGGTCAAAATCTTCCAGTCGAAAGCCCAGGCCCATCAGCATCTTCTCTACTTTATATTGATCAAATTGAGCATCACCCGTCAGAGCGGTCATACACTCTTCTAATATAGTAGGCTTCGTGAAATGCAAATGCTGCTTGAGTGTTCCAACAATATAATTTTTAGGAATGATCACATCCCCTTTATCGGGATGCTCTTCACCTAACAGAATTTTAAAAAGAGTTGTTTTACCTGTCCCGTTTCTTCCGACAAGTCCTATCCTCTCACCTTTTCCGATGAAGAAGTTGATATCTTCAAATAATATTTGAGTCCCAAAACCCTTAGCGAGACCGACAACTTGAATCATGGAGTACTACCTGTATTAATTGGTGAAGAGGCTTCCTGATTCGGTACCGAAACAGGGACGGGTGCTGGAGCGACTGGGCTCTCTGGAACCACGTCAGGCTCAGAGGGAGCAACAGCGGTCTTAAGCTTATCAACCTGTAATTTTAAAACCATTTGGCAGCGCTGGCCATAAAGTTTGATTGGCTCTGGTCTTTCAACTGAAAGAAAAGCATTAAGAGCAACAAACCTGGCCGAGAGTTCATTATACTTCTCTTCGATTGGAAGACTATCTCCGAGATAAGTAACAATCATGCAATTAATATCGCTCGATTTGGAATAAACGCTGAGAAAATCACCCATATCTATGTCTATCGAGAAAGAGTAAAACTTTCTTACCATTTCGAGATTTTCACCTTTGAGGGATTTCATCAACTCCAGTAAAAACTCATGAGCAGTTTTATTTCTCTGGACCAGCAGATTGCGACAGCCATAGATAGCGGACTCAAGCTCGGGATCAAGTTTATCTGAGAACATTGTGGGTTGGGAGCGCAAAACTTCTATCGCCTTATCTTTCACGCTTTGATCAGGCATGTTTCCAAAATCTTTCACCATGGAGAGAAAGTTATTTCTAGGAGTTGCTTTGAGACTCAGATCCTTAGAGATGGGAACAATATCACTGCTCGCTGGTATGTCGCCCGGAGTGATTTCCTGGGTCCTGTTCTGGTACTTGGTGGCAGTTTTATCGAATAATCTGAGAATGACATCGATTCTTACCAGAATAACCACAACGACTATTATAACGACATATTTCATAGCAAAAGGATAATCGAAAACTTATAATCTCGCTATGGTTTCTCACGTCGATCTCTTGCAATATATTACTCCAGTGGACTGGATCGTCTTTTTTCTAGTTCTGGCAGCTACGCTGGCCTCAGTCCTTTATGGTCAGTCTCTAAAATCTAAATTATCTGAAAAAGAAAAAAACAGCCCGGTGGAACTGCTCCTGATGGGCAGAAAACTGACTCTACCTATCTTTGTGGCGACCCTCGTGGCAACATGGTACGGTGGGATTTTTGGTGTCACTGCTCTGACTTTTGAGAAAGGAATTTATAACTTTCTCACCCAGGGTATTTTTTGGTACATCAGCTATCTTATTTTTGCTTTTTTCCTGGTAAAAAAAATCCGTCAGCACCAGGCCATGACCATAGCAGGACTTGCCGGCGAACTTTTTGGTCCCAAGGCAGAAAAACTCACTGCCAGCTTAAATTTTTTAAATCTTTTGCCTCTCGCCTACACAATAAGTCTGGGACTTTTTCTCCAAGCGCTTTTTGGTGGCACACTTTTTATAAACACAGCCATCGGTGTTACTGTGGTGACCCTGTGGTCATTATGGGGCGGATTTCGCGCTGTAGTTTTTTCAGATCTGGTGCAATTTGTCTTCATGATCTTGGGAGTCGTTCTGGTTGTAGTATTTGCCTGGGCCAAGATGGGCAGTCCACTGACATTAGTAGACAAACTTCCTGCGACTCATTTTAGTTGGACTGGTGGCGAAACCATCGCCGCCACTTTTGTCTGGGGATTCATCGCCCTTTCAACACTGGTTGACCCCAATTTTTATCAGAGATGTTTAGCAGCTGAATCAGATAAAGTGGCGAAAAGAGGAATACTTATCTCCACAGTTATTTGGTTTTTATTCGATTGCTGTACTACTCTTGGCGCCTTATATGCTCGCGCAGCTCTACCAGACGCCAATCCACAAAATGCCTATCTGCAATTCTCTATGCAACTGGTTCCAGCGGGAGTGAGAGGACTTATTTTAGCAGGAATTCTTGCCACCATTCTCTCAACACTTGATGCTTATTTATTTAATGCGGCCACTTGTTTAAGTTATGATTTTTTAAATCTTAAAAAAAGATTTAAATTATGGCATCACCACATTGCTTTAATTTCTGTCGCCGTCTTGTCTATTTTTTTAGGCGTTCATTTTGAAGGAAATGTTATTGAGGTGTGGAAAACACTGGGGAGTTTCTCAGCGGCGTGCTTGCTTTTTCCCCTACTGCTTGCACAATGGCGTCCGGGTGTTATCTCGCAAAAAAGTTTTTGCTGGGCAGTATCATTGGGGTGCATTGGAATCGTGTCATGGCGCATTTTGAATCATATTTACGCGATTGCTCCAATAGATGAGTTTTATATAGGACTACTCCTAACAACTATTCCCCTTCTGCCCTCATTCCTGATAAAAAAAGCCTAAACAAGTACAAATGCTTCACAGCGTATTAGGTGCGTTTTCAGTGATTTGCTGCTATCTTCTTTTGATATTTTCAAGAGCTATTTGTTAACAAAAGGATGCGTGTGAGCACACCGAACAATGAAACAACGTCGGCCGAAGAAAAGTACCGTCAAGCGCTGGACTACCATGCCAACGGTCGCGTGGGTAAAATCGAAATCACTCCTACTAAACCCTGCTTAACTGCTAGGGATTTAAGTCTCGCCTACTCTCCAGGTGTGGCTGCCCCTTGTCTCGAGATCGCTAAAAATCCTGATGATGTCTATAAGTATACAGCGAAAGGAAACCTTGTTGCTGTTCTCTCAAACGGAACTGCAGTTCTGGGCCTAGGTGACATCGGTCCCCTCGCTGGTAAGCCAGTGATGGAAGGAAAAGGTGTTCTCTTTAAGCGCTTCGCAGATATTGATGTATTCGATATTGAAATCAATTCAAAAACAGTTGAAGAAATTGTCAGTGTCGTAAGAGCACTTGAGCCTACATTCGGCGGGATTAACCTAGAAGATATTAAAGCTCCTGAATGCTTTGAAGTTGAGAGACAACTTCAAGACATGGACATTCCAGTTTTCCACGATGACCAACATGGTACTGCGATTATTGGTGGAGCGGCTTTCCTCAATGCTTGTGAAGTGACTGGCCGAGATATTACGAAAACAAAAGTTGTCGTATCTGGAGCAGGCGCGGCTGCCATTGCCACTGCCAAATTTTTCCTCGAGTTAGGTGTTAAAAAATCAAACGTTATTATGTGTGATTCTAAAGGTGTGATCTGGGAAGGTCGTACTGAAGGAATGAATGAATACAAACAATTTTTCGCCAACAATACAAAATGCCGCACTCTTGGCGACGCCATGAAAGACGCTGACTGTTTCGTCGGTTGCTCGGCCAAAGGTCTCGTTTCTAAAGACATGGTTAAATCCATGGCCAAAGATCCTATCATTTTTGCTATGGCAAACCCTGATCCGGAAATTACACCAGAAGAAGTAGCTGAAGTTCGCAGTGATGCCATTATGGCCACTGGCCGCTCAGACTATCCTAACCAAGTTAATAACGTGCTTGGATTTCCTTTCATCTTCCGCGGAGCTCTAGATGTTCGCGCTCGTAAAATTAACGAGCACATGAAAAAAGCTGCTGCGATGGCAATTGCAGCTTTAGCAAAAGAAGAAGTTCCTGATGATGTAAAACGTGCCTATGGTAACGAGGATTTTAAATTTGGTAGAACTTATCTAATTCCTAAGCCGTTTGATAAACGTGTTCTGACTCGTGTTGCTCCAGCTGTTGCGAAAGCCGCTATGGAATCAGGTGTCGCAAGAATTCAAATTGAAGACATGAATGCTTACGCGAAATCTCTCCAAGAGCGTCTTGGTCAGACTGGCTCTATCATGAGAAACATACGTTCTCGTCTGCCTGGATCAGAGAAACCGAGAATTGTTTTCCCTGAAGGAACCAACGCTCGAATCTTAAAAGCTGTTTCTATTCTCAAGGAAGAAGGCCTGATTCATCCTATCCTTCTTGGTAACAAGAAAATCATCCATAAGAAAATGGATGCTTTGGGTGTTTCTAGTCTTAAAGACATTGAGATCATGGCGACTGAAGACTCGGAAAACTACGAAGGGTACGTCAAAGAGTACTTCCAATTAAGACAGCGCAAAGGTGTTTCTTTAAGTTTTGCCCGAGACACTATGAAGCGTGGTAACTACTACGGCTCTATGATGGTACGTATGGGCCAAGCTGATGGTATGATCACTGGTGCGACTCAAAACTATCCTGAATGTATTAAACCAATCATGAAAGTCATTGGCACGAATGTGGCCGGCAGACCTAAAGTTGCTGGGATCATGATTCTGGTTTTTAAATCACGAGTTGTATTCCTTGCCGACTGTACTGTTCAACAAAATCCAGATGCAAGTGACTTGGCAGATATCGCTATTTCAGCTGCACATCTTTATCGACGAGTTATGCAGGCAGAGCCAAGAGTGGCTTTCCTCTCTTACTCTAACTTCGGCTCTAACCGTGACCCTCAAGCAACGAAGATGGCCGAAGCCGTGAAAATTGCGAAATCAAAAGACAGCACTCTTATCGCTGATGGTGAGATGCAAGCAGATGTAGCTTCAAATACTGAGATCATGAGAAATCTTTTTGATTTCTGTTCTCTGGATAAAGCTGCTGACGTTTTAATCTTCCCTGATTTGAATGCGGCCAATATCAGTTACAAACTTCTTGCCCAGCTTGGTGGAGCGACTCCAATCGGTCCAATCTTGTTGCCGCTGAAGCATGCAATTAATATTGTTCAACGTACTTCTACAGTCGATGAAATCGTGAACATGAGTCACTTGACCGCCCTGATTTCACAGGAAATTAAGGCCCATAAACTAGCGAAGCTATAAAGAGGTTCAATATGTTTGAGAAGAAAATTATTAACACTGATAAAGCACCAGCAGCAGTAGGAACATACTCTCAAGGTGTATTTCATAATGGCGTTTACTATTTTTCAGGCCAGATCGGCCTAGATGCTAAGACTGGCGAGATGGCCACTGGCTTTGATGCTCAATTAGAAAACGTGATGAAAAACATCGATGGTCTACTTCAGTCTCAAGACCTGACTCGTGCCAATATCATCAAGACAACTGTCTTCATGACTGATCTGGCCCAGTTTGGGAAAGTAAATGAAGCGTACACAAAATTTTTTACAGCTCCATTCCCTGCTCGCTCAACCGTACAAGTTGCAGCTTTGCCAAAAGGCGCAGTGGTTGAAGTTGAGGTTATTGCAGCTAAATAATTATGCTAGGAAAAAAGTACACCTTCGAATCTAAGAAAACTCGTTTGCACCGCTTGCTCATAAGCGGTGCAATGATATTTGTTTTATCTTTTGGTGTGATCGCAAGCTTTCTCGTATACATTCCTATCTATGCGAAGCTACAAAAAGGAAGAGCTGCTGGTGCCTTCTACCAGAAATCACCCGACGCCATTGCCGTTTTTACTGGGGACAAAGGGCGAATTTCGTACGCTTTGGATCTTTTGAAAAAAAATCCCTCTGCCAAGCTATTCATCTCCGGAGTCCATGCTGCAAACTCGTTCAAAACCTTAATCGAAAAACAAGCAGGACCCATCACGGGTGGTGAAGTCGTTAACAACGTAGGCATGCAAGTTGATCTTGATTACGAATCAAAAAACACTTTTGAGAACGTCCGAGAAACTGTTCAGTTCTTAAAAAACAATGCTCAATTCAGTAAAGTGCTTATCATCTCCAGCGATTACCATATTATGCGCATTAAACTCATCATCTCTCACGAGATGACTGGTGATAAACCAGAAATCTTTTTTGATAGTGTGACGAATTCCTATGCAGACTGGAGTGAAATCAAAAAGCTTCTCAAGGAAGCAGTCAAAATATCACGAACATTCTTTCTCATGAAAATCATGAGAGAAGATGTTGTGAGTGAAGAAGATTAATTAATCTAAAGTTCAGTTGATAAAAAAGTCGTCGCCCCTGTGGCGTCACAAGTCAGTTCATAAGGAATATCGTACACATTAGTTGCCACTAGCGTAGTAGTAATAATACATAGCGTAGTTGTGGGATATTTAGAAAGATATTCCGCGTAGGTATCAAACTCTGGAATATTGGTCTCAGTGGTGGGATCAGAGAGAGTACCAGTCATGGTCGTTGCTGTACCTGTCGCATCCCCATTTGTATCCAATGGCTGCTCAGTTCTGGTTTCTTTATAGACACTTAAGTAGGCCAGTAAACTAAACGAATAAGTAAAAGTATGGGTATTTTTCTTGGTGGAAAAATCATTCACCTGTGTGTAGGTTTTGCCGCTGGTTGAAAGAGAAAAGTCAGGATCCTCTGTAGTACCTCTATCGCAGTACTTGGCCTGGAGTTCGGTGATCATCGCCTCATTCGTGGTCTTAGGAATTTTTACAAACTTATAGATATCCGTTGAATCATCAATAAAGATCAGGAGGTAAACATCAGTCGCTGTAACCTTCCAGACTGTAATCTTGTGAGTATAGTCCGTAACCGTACCTTCCTTGAAGGTATGGTTAAGGGTCGTCCCTACTGCATAAGCGGACGTGTCGTAGAAGAGATCTCCAGAAGTCGTTTTGAATTCAGTAAAGTGATTGGCGCTAGAGGAAAGGCATTGATTTTGAGCACGATCTCTAACCGCGTCTTGTTCGTCCGGAGTTAATTTATCCCAGATCCCTTCTTCTTTACGACAAGAGATCATTGCAAGAAGAATGAAGAGAAGGGTTAGTGATTTCAAAATTTATAACCTCCGCCCAGGGAGTATACCATGATAGGGCCCAAATCTGTGCTGGGCTCAGAATCAACTGGCGTTGAAGAGTTGCCATCGCTGTAATAGTACCCTTTGGTGCGCCGTTTAGTTATGTCATACCTGTTTTCAGTCGCCTTTAAGAACAGAAAGAAGCCCTGGCGAGAAGTGAAGTTAATCCCTCCACCGACTCTCACGTTGGTCAATTCATCATTAAAAGACTGATCATACTCTTCCACGACTGCGCCAGTATCATAGCTATAATCTTTTTTATTGAACGCCCAGGCCCGCCCGACGCCAATTTCCACAAAAGGCTCAACCATCAGATAAGTCATAGTTTGCATGATCGGATTCTTCGTTTTTAGCTCCCACAGAAAACTTAGGGACTGAACAATATCGCCGCCATAAATTTGTCCCGAATCTTTAATTGTGGCGAGGTCCTCATCAGGCAATTCAGGATCTGCAGTTTGGGCAGATTCAAACAGGGTGCCCATATAATAACCTTCAAGGCGAGTTGAAATTAAGAATCCTGCTCCGAGATAAATCTCTCCCCCGAATCCAATTCTTCCACCGTAGAGATTTCTATTTTCTTCTTCAAAACTTTCTTTGCTTCCTGTGTAGGAGAAAGGCAGAGTGTATTCCATCGCTTCCAAACCCACAGTCGTATACCAGTGACTTTCGAGCGGGCTAAATGATTTTTTAGTTTCTACTTCAGTTTCAGTAATCAGTGCCGGCTTGGTCTCATAGGCCAGTGGAGCGACAATCTCTTCCACTGTTTTGGGGGCTTCAGTCACTTCAACAGGTGCTGCCTCTTCTGTATCTACAACGACCTCAGAACTTTCAACAGATGCAGCTTCTTCAGATTTTTCTAACGGATTGACCTCTACGCCCTCTTCGGTTAATTCAAGAGCATTGTCGTCCTGGGAATAAAGGGGAAATGAGATGATAACCAATAGACAAAGAATTAATTTATTCATCCCTAAATTATAAGTGGCTTAATGATGAAGTCAAAACAATGTGTAGAGTTAAGCCTTAGGCCCGGCTAACGGAAATCACTTCTTCCATTTGTTCTATCGATGAAATGGTCTTCAGAAGTTCTGAATAATCCTTTACCTCGATCTCAAAAATAAAATTACCTTTTTGGTCAGGCATAGATCTGGCAATGGCCGAACGAATATTGATACCAGCATTATTGATTGATTTTGAGATCTTAGACAGGATTCCAGGCTTATCATGGGTCGTAACCTTGATATTTACTGGATGAGAAAATGTATAATGCTTATTCCATTCAACAAGCAGGGAGCGGGCCTTTTCCATCTCAGCGATTCTCGGACAACCTACAGTGTGCACAGTAATGCCCCTACCACGAGTGATAATTCCTGTGATGGGGTCACCAGGAATTGGATTACAGCAGCGACCCATCTTTACCACGATGTCATCAAGCCCATCCACTAGAACGGCATTGTCCTTACTAGTGCTCTTACGGGCTGTTTTAGCTATTTTTTTGTAATAACTTTCAAGCTCCTTGTCTTCCTCTTTGAACTCCAACTCATCAGTTTCAGTGAAGGCGATCGAAGGGATAGAAACCAGGACATCTTTAATTGGTAAGTGGTTTGAGCCAATATTAACAAATAATTCTTCAAGCGTTTTATAATGAAGCCGCTCGAGAATGAACTTAAATTCACTTTTCTTTTCAATGCTCTTGATCGAGGTATCAAAACGTTTAAGAGCTTTTTCGAGTAAGTTCTCACCCGTCTCTTTATGTTCGTCCCGCTCAATCTTCATTAGATATTGCTTGATTTTAGATATCGCGCGAGACGTTTTACAAATTTTGAGCCAGTCTTTTGATGGAGTCTGGGTTTTAGAAGTCAGAATTTCAACCGTGTCACCAGACTTAAGTCGATACTTAAGTGGTACCATTTTACCGTTAACTTTTGCCCCAACAGTTTTATTTCCGACTTCAGTGTGAACAGCGTATGCAAAATCAAGAGGAGTTGCTCCGTATCTTAATTCTTTTACATCCCCTGTAGGTGTGAAAATGAAAACTCCCCCAACATCGAGGTCGTTTTTAACAGCATCCATGAATTCAGAAGAGTTCTGAGAGGTATGGTTAAACTCCATGAGTTCTTCAACCCATTTAAGTTTATTGCTGGCATCACTTTTATTGCGTTCTTTATATTTCCAGTGTGCAGCAACCCCACGTTCGGCCACTTCATGCATTTCAAAAGTTCTGATTTGAATTTCAATTCTCTCAGCTTTAGGGCCGATAACTGTAGTATGCAGAGACTGATAGTTATTCACTTTGGGTATGGCGATATAATCTTTAAATCTTCCGGGGACTGGAGTGAAGGCAGAATGGATAATTCCCAATACCTTATAGCACTCAGTAATGTTATTAACGAGAACTCGGAAGGCGAGTAGATCCTGAATCTGCTCGAAGTCCACTCCGCGCTGTTGCATCTTTTTATAAATTGAATAAAAGTGTTTAGGGCGACCAGTCACTTCACCGACGACTGAATACTCCAGCATTTTTTCTTCAACAAGATTCAACGTCTCTTCAATATAAGATTCACGTTCGCGTTTTTTCATCGCGATTTTTTCAGCTAAACGATAATAGATATCAGGGTGAAGGTAGCGAAGACAAAGATCTTCTAGATCGGCCTTGACTGAGTTAATACCTAATCGGCTGGCAAGAGGAACATAAATATCCAGGGTCTCTTGCGCCTTCCCCATCTGCTTTTCTTTAGAGACGTATTGAAGAGTACGCATATTATGCATGCGGTCTGCAAGCTTAACGATGATTACCCGAAGGTCCTGGGCCATTGCCACGACCATCTTGCGGAAGTTTTCAGCTTGAGATTCTTCTTTGGTCTTAAATTTAATTTTTGAAATTTTAGTACAGCCAACAACAATCTGAGCAACAGTCTGACCGAACATTTTGCTGATATCTTCAGGAGAGACTTCACAGTCTTCTACCGTATCGTGGAGAAGCCCCGCCATAATTGAATCAAGATCCATTTTGAGCTTAATCAGAGTCGCTGCCACATTAAGTGGGTGAATGATATAGGCTTCACCAGAGGAGCGTTTGTGATTGATATGCATTTTCTCGGCGAACTCATAACACTTACGAAGAATTGAAAGGTCTGCTTCAGGCAACAAAACTTCAGCTCGCTTAACGAGTTCATCGATGGTTAGGTTGGCCTCATGTGAGAAATCTATTCTTTCAGCAAACATCTATTTTAGAATCCTTTCTACTGCGTCTTTCAACTCATTATAGGCCTTATCTACATCATCGTTCAAAACGAGGTAATCGTAATCATGCTTGCGGGCCAATTCGCGTCTGGCATTATTAATGCGCTCAATGATCACATGGTCATGATCAGTGCCACGTAGTCTAAGGCGATTTTCGAGTTCTTCGATTGACGGAGGTTCAATAAAAATAACGTGGGCCTCGCTGCCATAAATTTTCTTCATGGCGTCTGCTCCCTGGACATCGAGATCAAATAACATCTTCCTATTTTCACTCAAGCCTTTGGAAACGAAGATCTTAGACGTACCATAATAATTTGAATGAACTTTTGCCCATTCAATAAACTCGTTATTTTTTATCTGCTCTTCAAACAATTCTTTATCAATGAAGTGATAGTCTTTTCCATCTACTTCACCTGCGCGGATGGGTCTTGTAGTACAAGATACAGACCACTCTAAATCAGGGTGATCCGCTTTAAGGCGATTGATTAATGTAGATTTTCCTGTGCCAGAGGGCGCACAGATCACGATCATCTTTCCGGGCATGTTATTCCAAGTTTAGAGCTTGTTCTCTTATTTTCTCTAATTGTACTTTCATCTCAACCACATTTGATGAAATATCTGGATGGGCAGATTTTGATCCCATGGTATTGGTCTCTCTGCCTAGCTCTTGCAGGAGAAAATCAATCTGACGGCCAATTTCACCACTGGATTTCAAGACTGACTTGAGTTTACCTAGGTGAATTCGCGCCCGAGTAATTTCCTCTTCTATTTCAAGCTTTTCAAGATAATAGACCACTTCTTGTAAGAAGCGGGTTTCATCAATTTTATAGTCTTTGAGTTTCTCCGCCATCTTTTGCGTGAGCTTATCTTTAACCATATCAGGGTAGAGATTTTTTAACTTCTCAACTTCAACTAAACACGTTTCATAAACACCGAGATGCTCGAGTAACTTGACTACAAGCTTTTCGCCTTCATTACTGCGAGACACTTTGAGGGCCGCGATCGCCTGATCAAAAGATTTTTTGGCCAGCACCGACATCTCTTCATCCCTGCCCGTATCTTCGTCCCGGTAAAAATCACTTCGCAGGAACTCAACTGGGGAGACATGAAAAGGTATTTTCTTTTCATCAAAAACTGGCTTCATTAAATCGAGATAGGCGGAAACTTTTTTAGGATCCACATAAAACTCTGCTACGGCTTTATCATTTTTTTTATAACTGACACTGATGTCAAAACTTCCGCGCTTAAATTCATTTTCTAGCTTAGATCTAAGATCAATCTCAATTGAATTGAATAACGAACTCATACGGAATTTAAAATCTTTAAAACGGTTATTCACTGTTTTGATTTCTGTCGTCAACGTGTAGCTAGACCCGGTTGACTCCCCTTTTCCAAATCCTGTCATTGAATATACAGCCATAATTAACCCTTATTTTCTTCTGAATTGTCTTGTATGAGAGTCGTGTTCCCCATCTGCCGGAACTTTTCAAATCTCATTTGCATGACCAGATCGAGATCTTGATTTGCAAGAGTGTTAAGACTTTGAGTAATAGCTTCTTTTACTTTTTGAATAGCCTCATCAGGGTGCCTATGAGCTCCGCCAGCGGGCTCTTTAATGATTCCATCAATCACTTTTAGTTCAAAAGCTTTATTGGGAGAGAGCTGTAGTGAGTTCGCTGCAGTTTCGGCCATTTTGGGATCAGACCATAGAATTGAAGCACAAGATTCTGGTGAAATAACTGAATAGACCGAATACTCCATCATGAAAACTTTATCTGCAATAGCTATCCCGAGAGCTCCGCCAGATCCACCTTCACCAATGATGATAGAAACAATTGGTGATTTGATATTGAACATTTCTTCTATATTCTGGGCAATGGCCAGGGCCTGTCCTCGCTCCTCTGCGCCGATACCTGGATAAGCTCCCGGTGTATCAACGAAAGTCACAACAGGGATTTGAAATTGAGAAGCCAGATTCATGACTCTTAAAGCCTTACGGTAGCCTTCCGGATTGGCCATCCCAAAGTTTCTTTTAATTTTATCCTGGGTCTTGCGCCCCTTTTCAATTCCAATGACAGCAACTTTTCTTCCATCAATAAATCCAAAGCCTGTGACCATCGACGGATCATCAGAGAAACGGCGATCACCATGAACTTCATGAAAGTCTGTGACAATTTTATCGATGTAATCAATGCTGTGAGGTCGTTGTGGATGCCGAGAGAGCTGAGTTCGCTCCCAAGGTGTCAGCTTAGAGAAGATGTCTTCCAGTATGCGATTAACTTTGCTTTGGAGAGCATCAATCTCGTGAGAAATATCAATATTTGGTGTGGTTGAAGCTTCTTTCAAAACACGTATTTGATTTTCTAATTCTGAAACTGGTTTCTCAAACTCTAAGGTAAAATCCATCGCGAACCCCTTATGAAGGTCAAAAATTTCGAGTCTTTGGATAGGGATTAAACTACCTTGGATGAGAGGGAAATGCACGAGTTTCCTCTCCGGGAATGGCTTAAGTGCTTGGTATTATTTCCAGCCCTGAACGCGACCAGATTCAAAATAGATATACTTCGTTGCGCCATTCACAGAATAGAGCCATCTTTCATTCTCAAAAGAGGGATTTCCGGCCACTTCCACTCTAGCTGGCGGACCCCAGTTGTACATGACGTCTGATTTCGACATCCCGGTGATTACATGACTTTGCCTAAGGGCAAACATCTCTTCATGTGACTTACTTGGTTGTTTTTCTACGTCCAAGAATCCACGTGAAGCGAGGTATTCTTTGCGCTCTTCTGGAGCAAGCTTCAAGAAATAAATTCTCTCCGACGAAGTCAAAAGTTTTGGTTTGTATTTTTCATAGAACACCAAAGAATTTTCGGATTGTTTACCTTCAAGACTTCTTAATTCCTGATTCAAATAATTTCGGCTTTTGTTTCCCTCTACGTCCCTGGCCGAAGCTGGAGTCCGCTGTCTTCTTTCAGAAGCCGTCTCCCAATCTCTCCCTGTATCTCCAGCGACCACCGGAAAATCTCTTCTTGGATTAAAAAATGATGAATCATCGTGCTCCATCTCAGACATATAATCCCGATGGGCCACGAACTGGCCACAGCTGGAAATGGTGATCAAGATGAGTAACAGAAGAAGATATTTTAAGGTGTTCATGGCCCTCTTATCGGTCGCTGGCCCCATCTGACTGATATCCCACTGAGGAGACAGGAAAAAGTTGCCCATGTCTGACCAATTCACTCTTTATTTAT
>JAIFLR010000085.1 GCA_020048985.1 Halobacteriovorax sp.
AGAAACTAAAGACAATTTCATTACTCGTTTCGGGCCAGTGATCAATCAGGAAGACGCTTCTCGGTTTTCATTTGCTGTTCAGGCCTACCCGAAACTGTTAATTAATAATCAACTGCAAATTTCGGATGGAGTTCTTGATAGCAAAAGATCACGCACCTCTATTGGAGTCGCAGAAGATACAAATGAAATCATGCTTGTCACCATTGATGCCCGGGGAGAGACCGATAAAACCGGCATGACGTTATTTGAATACGCCCACTTTGTTAAAAATAATAAATGTGGAGTCGGACAGAAGACTGTGCTTAATCTGGATGGTGGTGGATCAACTTCATTTGCTGTCCCAGCACTCAAGATTTTTGAGCAGGCAGACCGATGCAGGCATCTGGGTAATATTCTTACCATCCAAAAAAGATCTACGACTTCTGATGCTCGTTAAGATAATTCATCAAGTCCTGCAAGTTTGAAAACCTGGCAATTTCAGAGTCAGGAATAAATACCCCTGTCTGCTGATTAACCTTAACCATCATGCGATAAAAGTCGAAGGAATCAATCTCAACCTGATCCCTTAGTGGCCGATTCATTTGAATTTTTTCAAACTCAATCTCCGGTGCAGTTTCATGAAAAATACTGCGAATCGTATTTTTAATTTCTTCCACAGTCATAGCTTACCTTCCCATTGATCTGGATTTTTGAGTTTGTTCTCAATGTGAGATAAAAAACGCGCTCCATTGAGACCATCAGAAACTCGGTGGTCAGCACTTAAGGTTATATTCATCACGATGCCTATCCTGATTGAACTTCCATCAATGACCGGCGCCCGGTGCAGACGTCCCAGACCAATAATGGAAACTTGCGGGGGAAAGATAATCCCAAAAACTTCGTCACTTCCCAAATCTCCCATACTGGTTATGGTAAAGGTCCCTTCCGTTAATTCACGATTTCTCAACTCGCCTTTTTGAGTTCGCTCAACCAAATCCAGAAAGGCCGTATTGAGTTCGCTTAAACTCATTTTATCAGCATCTATAATTGCCGGAACTAAAACACCTCCGCTCTTTAAAGCAATGGCAAGCCCTACGTGGATGGACTCCGAAGGCTTAAAGACACCTCCTTCATAATACCCATTCATCTGAGGGCTTTCTTTAATACTGTCTATGACTGCCTTATAAATGAGGACTGGAAGCATCACTCTCTTTTCAGGGGGCAGTTGTTGGTTTCTTCCATCCAACCAATTCATCAGTGCATCGAGGGGCACTTGAGATTTAAGGTAATAGTGTGGGATTTCTTTTTTAGACTTCGACATCGCTCTGGCGATTGCCTCACGAATATTAACACCTGATTTCTCCGGAGTCTTTGTAGTCTGAAGATCTTTTAATTCAATCTGTCCTTCAGGACCAGAACCTTTTATTTTTGATAAATCAATGTGACTCTCTTGGGCCAGTTTTCTCGCAGCTGGCGAAACCTTTAATCGCATCTCCTTAGTCGGCTCGGGCACTGAAGGGGCGAGATCACTTCCCTCAACTTCAAAAATGGCAATCGGTGCTCCAACTGAAATCTGCTCGCCAATTTTTGCGACTAATTCCAGAACCTTCCCTTCCCTAAAGCTTTCTATGTCTACAGTAGACTTAGTCGTTTCAACCACGGCAATTGCCTGACCCTTTTTAACCTCATCACCGGCCTTAATTTTCCACTCCATCAATTTACCTTGATCCATATCTGCACCCAGAGAAGGCATCGGAACATGGTACTTCATGATAAAATCTCCTGGATGCGGTTGAGGATATCTTGCTTTTGAGGAATCGCTGCAATTTCCAGATGTCTTGCGTAAGGGATTGGTACTTCTTTTCGGCACAGTCTTTGAACAGGAGCATCCAGATCAAAAAAACAGGATTCCATAATTCTGGCACTTACTTCTGCCGAGAGACTTCCAGATCTCCACCCTTCATCAACAATCAGCACCCGGTGAGTTTTACGGACAGAACGAAAAATAGCTTCGTTATCAAGCGGGCGCAAACACCTCAGATCAATAACTTCAATTTTGTCACCAGTCCCATCAAATTCATGAGCGGCTTCCAGGCAGCGAGGGAGCATCCCCCCGTAGGTAATCAAGGTTAAGGTTGATCCTTCTTTGCGAACGGCCGCTTTAAAAAGTGATTCCCTAGTAGGCTTTTCCGTGACTTCCGCAGAACTATTTAAAAGGAGCGCATGTTCAAAAATTAAAACAGGATCCGGATCAAGAAGAGCAAAGTACAAACACGACCTCGCATCCTCGACTGTGGAGGGAGTCAGGATTTTTATCCCGGGGATATGAGCAAACCATCCTTCAAAAGAATTAGAGTGCTGGGCCGCCAGTTGCCGCCCCCCTCCCGTAGTCATGCGAATCACCAGCGGGACAGATAATTGTCCTCCTGACATGTGCCTTAAGATAGAAGCTCCATTCACGATTTGATCGAGGGCCAATAAACTAAAATTCACCGTCATGATTTCCACAATCGGTCTCAATCCACCAATCGCAGCACCAACACCAATTCCCGTGAAGCCGACCTCAGACAATGGGGCATCAATAATTTTCTCGGGACCATATTTTTCTAAAAACCCTTTTGTGACGGCATAGGTTCCGCCGTAAGCAGCAACGTCTTCTCCCATGAGATAGACTCTGGGATCTGTCTCAAGGGCTTCTTGCAGGCCTTCTCTTAAGGCTTCCCTATAAGTCATTTTCATAAATATTCTTTTCCAGATTTTCTACTGGCTCCAATGTTCCATTTTCAGCGAAAGAAACGGCATCTTGCATTTCTTGTTCAACTTCAATTTTAAGTTTATTCAAAACATCCTGTGATGCCCCGTCATGCTCAATTAGATATTTGGTGAGAAAATCGATGGGACAACGCTCCTTCCACTTCTGGACCTCTTCTTTTTTTCGATACAGTTCAGGATCAAACATCGAGTGTGGGCGAAATCTGTAAGTTTTAAATTCCAGAAAATATGGTTTTTGTTCGCGTTTGACGAAATCCAAGGCTGCATGAGTTTTTTCTATGACATCAAAAATATTCATCCCATCTACTGAGACAGCGGCGATGTTGTAGCTTTCAGCTTTTTTGACAATTTCCTGTTGAGACTGAGAACGTGATAAGGCCGTTCCCATGGCGTAGAGGTTATTTTCACAACAAAAAAGAATGGGGATTTTCCACAGAGCGGCCATATTCATGGTTTCATGACGTTTAGCCGCTAAGGCGAGCCCTGCTGCCTGAGGAATGCCAGCTGCCACGATGGCATTGCCACCAAAAAATCGATTCTCGGCCGAGATAAGGTGCATGGATCCACCACGGCCTTTGGAGCAGCCTTCTACTTTTCCAAACATCTCTGCCATAATGAGTTTTGCGGAAACCCCTTTTAGTAGGGCATGTCCATGTTCCCGGTAAGTCGCCATCACGTTGTCCTGGGGACGAAGCAAACTCATGACTCCCGTGACAACAGCTTCCTCACCAATATAGAGATGCAAAAAACCTCTGATCTTTTCCTGAGTATAAAGTTCCGCGCACAGCTCTTCCATTCTCCTAACTCTCAACATGCTGTGAAGAAGGCGCAAATGATCAGGGTTGGTCATGACTAATCTCCAAAGTAGAAAGATCCCCCACCGGCAAACCAAGCTCCCTGGCCTTAAGCAGCCGGCGCATAATTTTTCCACTTCTAGTTTTAGGTAAGTTTTCAATAAATTGAATTTCTCTGGGGGCCACGGCAATACCCAGTTTCGTTCGGGCATATCCCAGAATTTGCAATTTCTGTTCAGCAGTAGGAGCATAACCTGATCTAAGAACAACAAAGGCCTTGATCATTTCACCTGCAACCGGATCAGGAATACCAATGACGGCGGCTTCTAAAACTGAAGGGTGCTCCATCAACAAACTTTCAACTTCAAATGGCCCGATTAAATGGCCGGAAGTTTTTATCACGTCATCTTTTCTTCCCACAAACCAGTAGTAGCCATCCTGATCCCTCTTGGCCAAGTCTCCCGAGAGATACCAGTCCCCCACAAAGCATTTTGCGTAACGCTCAGGATTTTCTAAATAGCCCCTGAACATTGAGGCCCAGCCCTTATGAATAACAATCTCGCCCTGCTCTCCCGGCGTTTGGATAAATTCTAACTCTTCTCCCTTTTGCCCCTTGATTAAGGCGACTTGTATTCCTGGAAGAGGTTTGCCCATGGAGCCCGCTCTGACCGGAAGGTGAGAATCATTGGCAATGATAATCCCACCCGTTTCTGTCTGCCACCAGTTGTCGTGAAGAGTGATGTTTAAATGTTTTCTGGTCCATTCAATGACTTCAGGATTTAGTGGCTCGCCAACACTTGAAGCAAATCGGACACGTGAAAAATCATATTGCTTAGGTAATTCCTCACCTGCTCGCATTAACATTCGCATCGCCGTTGGGGCCGTGTACCAGACATCCACTTTAAAATGCTGAAGAATCTCATACCAGCGAACGGCATTAAACTCAGCTCCATCAATCAGCATCGTTACGCCATTACAAAGTGGTGAAATAATCCCGTAGGAAGTTCCCGTGACCCAACCTGGGTCCGCGGTACACCAAAAAATATCATTCGCTTTGAAATCAAGCGCCAATTGTCCTGACTTCTTATGATACTCAACGGCCTGATGAACGTGGACGGCCCCTTTAGGTTCCCCAGTAGTGCCACTGGTAAAATGCAAAAGAGCAAAATCCTCTGCGTCTGTTTGCTCGAGAATGGGAGTGCCATCAGCTGAAGCCATTAATTCATGAAAATTAAGTGCTCCATTAATATCTTTGAGACTTCCATCATCATCAATTAACAAAATATGTTCAAGAGCAGGAAGCGAACTCAGGATGGGAGCAACTTTTTTTCTAAAATAGGAGGCATAAGTAAAAATCACCTTCCCCTTGCCTTTCTTCATCCTGGCCAAAATGGGTTCGGGCCCGAAAGCAGAAAAGAGCGGAGAAAAAACCACCCCGAGTCGCAGGGAGCCCAGAGCAACTGTATACAGTTCAGGAATTCTGGGTGTGAGGGAAAATAAAACATCGCCCTTTTTAATTCCGAGATTTTTGAGAACATGCGCCAGCTTATATGTCTCTATTGCTAGTTCCTGGTAGGTCAGGTCTCTAACTGAATCAGATTTTTGGGGCCAGGAGGGATCTATATAGCGGATGGCGACCGAATCTCTGCGAGTAGTTTTGAGATGGCAATCAATGGCTTCGTAACAAATATTGATAAACTTTTTGTTTTCCATAACTATCAAAGTAATTTTTTAAATTGAGTCACACTATGACCATCATCATTCCGGACTTTTTAACTGCATCGTTTATTGGAATGAACTTTGCATTCTGACCCGTGAGATTAATTAAGGGAGGACCGATGCCGCAATTCATAAAAACATTAGAGACCATTTCCATTGCAGACGTGCCTTTAGTGGGCGGCAAGACAGCATCCATTGGAGAGATGTATCAGGAGCTTAGACCGAAAGGAATAAGCATTCCTCCAGGTTTTGCCATCACCGCCGAGGCGTTTACCGCACTCATTGAAGAAGGCAAACTGACCGAGAGAATTCAGCAATTACTAGGAGCTCTTGACACAAATGATGTTGCTGCGCTCGCTCAAGTTGGTAGAGAAATTCGCTCCCTGATTCGCTTAGTTAAGTTTCCCGAAGAACTGGCGACGCAAATTAAGAAGGCCTATCATGAACTCAATCAAATGACTGGCATCACAAATTGCGACGTGGCAGTTCGTTCCTCTGCCACAGCGGAAGATCTCCCTGACGCATCATTTGCCGGCCAACAGGAAACATTTTTAAACGTCCAGGGCGATGAAGAACTTCTATCGGCGTGCAGTAATTGTTTTGCCTCACTTTTCACTGATCGCGCCATCCACTACCGCGTGACCAAGGGATTCAAAAATATTCCCATCAAACTCTCCATCCTGGTGCAACAGATGGTTCGTTCAGATCTTGGTGCTTCGGGTGTTCTCTTCACCCTTGACCCGGAGTCAGGGGCACGCAATGTGATTCTGATCAATAGCTCCTATGGTCTGGGAGAAAATATTGTTGGTGGCAAAGTTGATCCAGATGAATTTATGGTCCAAAAAGATCTGGTTGGTTTTGCTCCCATGCCCATCATGAGAAAAAAGATTGGATCAAAACAAATGCGCCTGATTTATTCCGGGCATGGCACACGAACCACAAAGAATGTTGAGGTTTCAGAATCAGACAGAGAAAAACAATCACTGCCCGATGCTGACATTTTAAAGCTGGCCGAATGGGGCAAGAGAATTGAGGAATATTATTCTAAGATTAACAATAAAGAGATGCCGATGGACATTGAATGGGCCAAGGACGGCAGAACAGGACAACTTTATATTCTACAGGCGCGACCTGAAACAGTTCATGCTTCAAGGACACAAGCACAAAACGAAACATTCCTCCTCCTTGAAAAATCAGCCTTGCTACTCAAAGGTCGTGCCGTTGGAACAAAAATCGGCCAGGGACGTGTGAGAATTATTCGTGATGTCAGTGAACTTGCCAATTTTCAAGCGGGTGAAATTTTAGTCACGGATATGACTGATCCGGACTGGGAACCAGTCATGAAAAAGGCAGGGGCCATCATCACAAACCGCGGCGGAAGAACATGTCACGCGGCCATCGTGAGCCGTGAGCATGGTGTGCCGTGCCTGGTTGGTACTGGCAAGGCGACAGAAATTCTCAAAGATAGTCAGGCGGTGACAGTGTCGTGTTCGCAAGGTGATGAAGGTTATGTCTATGAGGGAGTTCTCAAATTCTCCCGGGAAAGAATCGACACAACAGTAAAACATACCCACACAAAAATCATGGTCAATCTTGGTAACCCGAATGAGGCCTGCAAGCTTTCACTTCTTCCTGTCTCTGGAGTCGGACTGACGAGACTGGAGTTCATTATTAACGATGCCATAAAAATTCATCCCATGGCCCTCGTAAATTTTGATAAACTTAAAAACCCTAAGATCAAAAGCGAAATTTTAAAAGCCGTGGGCCCTTACGCTGCTGATCCCAAACAATTCTTTGTCAACAAGCTGGCCGAAGGGGTGGCAACCATTGCTGGAGCATTTTATCCAAGACCTGTGATCGTTCGCTTTTCTGATTTTAAGACCAATGAATATGCCAATCTATTAGGCGGACCACGAAAGCTACCGCGAAGGCTTCGCGCTGGAGTGTCAGGCGCTTAAGATGGTAAGAGAACAAATAGGTCTGACTAATGTTAAACTCATGGTGCCCTTTTGCCGGACTCCCCGCGAAGGAAAAGCGGTGCTGGCAGAGATGGAAAAAAATGGGCTAATACGTGGTCAGAAAAATCTCGAAGTTTATGTTATGGCGGAGCTCCCTTCCAATATTCTCAGCGCGCGTGATTTTGCCCTTTATTTTGACGGCTTCTCTATTGGCTCAAATGATCTGACACAAATGGTGTTAGGAATTGACCGGGATTCGGGAATATTGAGTGATATCTTCGACGAACGAGATCCTGCAGTTCTTCAAATGTTTGCCATGGCAATTGAAGAGGCCAAGGCTGCCCATATCCCTATCGGTATTTGCGGACAGGCACCAAGTGATTATCCTGAGATCGCAAAGTTTCTGGTTGAAAATGAAATTGATTCAATATCTGTGAGCTCTGATGTTGTTTTTAAAACGATTGGTATTGTCTCAAAAGCTGAAAGCGGACTGGGAATGAAAATCGGTCTGATCCATGAAACACAAGAAACGAATAATGTCGAAAAATACTGACTTGCTATAAAAGAAGCCCCCCATCAGGGGGTCTTCTTGAATCATCTTCTGATTAGAAGTTCATGATCACTTTTGTCTTCTCAATCGTTTCTACTTCATAACCATTATCATTTTGGATGCTGTAGTACTTAGTTGCAAAATTACATTTTTTTGTCGGCTTAACAGTGGTGCCTAGGAATGTTTTTTTAACTGTAGCACAAACAATCTGCTCACCGGCAACATCAAGAACTACTTCTTTAGTGGCTGCATTGTAACTAAGGCCAGGAATTTTCACTCTTTCTTCAGTGTCAGCAAAGTCTTCATTGTAAGCAGCGACGAAAGTTAGTGACACCCAAGCGCGGCCCAATTCAGGATTAATCCCAAACGTTTTTTTAATTTCACCAATTCCACGAAGCTCATAATTTGGAGCATCGTAGACGACGACTTCGCCCGCTAAAGCTTGAAGAGAAAGAGATAACATAAGGACAGTAAATAGATTCTTCATTGTAAACTCCTTTAGAAGTTTGTTGGTTGGAATGGTGAACTTGTAACAAGTGATGATGAAGATGTACCGTCAGGTAATTGTTACGCTTCTGTGTGGGGCCCTTAACAAAGTATAATAAATTAAGTGATCTATAAGAAAAACTTACTCATATCTCTTCTAACCCTGCGAAAGTGCGCGCACAGATTGGCCTACTTACTTATTTAAATAAATCTCCCTATAATGGTTTCATGAAAATTCTAGGGATCATGGCTAGCGTATTTTTTTCAATTTCCGCCCACTCAAAGGTGACTTACCAGTGGCTCGGAACATCTGGTTTTGCCCTGTCTGATGACCGCACCACTTTGATTTTTGATCCGGCGATAACTCGCATTCCTCTCTATGATTTTCTTCCTTTCAGAACAGTTAAATCAGACACAACGGAAGTTGATTTCTGGATGAATAAATGCGGAGTCAAATCAATTCAGGGAACATTTGTGAATCACGCTCACACTGATCACGTGATAGATGCTCCTTATGTTGTCAAAAAATTTGGCGGCAAACTCTATGGTTCCAGCTCCGTGGTGAACGTCGGCTTGGGCCAGGGTCTTATCCAGTCTCAAGTTCAAAAAATCAAACACGGTGAATCCTGGAAGATTGGTAATTTTACCATTACTCCCTATAACACTCCTCATGCTCCTCATTTTTTAGACATCATGTTGATGGACGGCCATATTGAAAAACCACTTCCGACACCAACTTCAGCATGGAATTACCATGTCGGAGAGACCCATAGCTTTCTTATCACTCACCCGTCAGGCACGATCCTGTTCCAGGCGATTGGAAGAGTTAATGACAATGACGTTTTAAAAAATACCAAAGTAGATGTCCTGTTACTGACAATTGCCAATCGGGTCTCTTCTGAACAACTGATTCAAAAGAGGCTTCTTCCTTCTAAGGCAAAAATGGTCATTCCCCTTCATTACGATAATTTTTTCTTTACCATGAGACGTGATCAAATTATTGATGAAGTCTGGGGAGTGAAAGTTGATGAATTCAAAGAGAAGTTAAATTTACAAGCAAAGCACGTAAAGGCCCAGTGGCCTAAATACTGTGAGCAAGTCTCAGTTTTATAAACAAGGACCGATGTATGAAAATGTTGATATCTGTTTTGTTAGGAGTTATGACTTGGCCCCTTCTGGAGTATTTACTTCATCGCTTTCTGGGCCATGACTTAAAACTAAATACCTTGTTCAAAAAGGAACACACCAGGCACCACTCTGAGACAGATTACTTTGCTCCTCTTAGTTACAAGGCCGCTGCCGCCGTGCCCATCTGTACCATCACCGTTCTTTTAGTGAGATTGATGACTGGATCATGGGATATTGCTATCGCTTACACGGTGGGATTCATTGCGATGTTTTCACTTTATGAATTTGTCCATTGGAACATGCATGCCACCGCCCCAAGTACAAAACTTGGAATGCGCCTAAGAAAGCACCATCTTGCTCACCATTTTCATAACCCGAAAATGAACCATGGAGTAACGACGACAATTATTGATAAATTGGCAGGAACTTATCTACCTGTAACGGTTGTCAAAATACCGAAAAAAATAAATTTACCGTGGTTATATGAAGCAGGCAAAGAAACCATTGATCCGAAATTTAGTAACGATTTCCAAATAAGATAAAATCAAGCCGCTTTCTCGATTTCCTCAGACTGAAAGTAGAGGTAGGTCAGAACTGCGGCGACTCCAGTAAATATATGCCAGATGCCGTGTCCATTGATCCAAGAATAGGGATCACACCAGACCCTATTTTTATCCAGCACCCAGACCGTCTGGGCGACTACATAAAATGCCGCCGCCCCAACCAGGAAATTGCGATTGATGATGTTTTTAAAGCGGTTTTGAATCCATAAGCTCTGAATAAGTGTAACAACTATGGTGACACCAAAAAGCCATCGTCTTGTTTCAGGAAGGTAATAAACAATAAGCCCCAATGTCAGGCATGAAATTAAATAAAAAATCAAAAAAGTCTTTTTATCAAACCAGGAAATTCTAAAAAAGTTGTAAGAAATATAAAACATTGAAACCAGATACATACCGAAAACATCAAACCACTGCCCAGCGAATGTCTGAGAAGCGTGATAAAAAAAAGAACCGAGTCCCACAAAAATCATGGCAAATCCATAAAGGCGGGGAAAAAGCACAAGAGAGCTTAATTTATTACTATTTGTAGTTAGCTTTTGCGCCTTCAGCATAAAGGCCAGGCCCGCAAAAACGAAGAAAAGATTTGTCCAGGTATTCACAGGTTCCAAAATCCAGGATCCAACTCTCGCGGCTTCACACCAGCAATCAGGGAGGCAGCTTGCTTGTTTCCACGAAGTCCAATTCATCTATTAAGACCTTTCACTTACAAATTTGAGCCTCGAGTAAATAAGCATCTGATTATTTGCCGGCATATCAACATCTGCGATCAACTCAAAACCATTTTTAATCATGGCGTTGTTCACGTCCTCAAACGATCGTATGCCACTGAGGGGATCACTCACTTTTAAGTTCCGGTCAAATGCTTCATTGCTAGGGGAAGTGAACTCCCCTTCATATTTAAACGGTCCGTAAAAGATCGCTCTTGAACCTTCTCTGAGTCTATGTCCCAGCAATTTGATAAGCGACTTCCCTTCCTTCCAGTGCATGATGTGAAATGTATTCGCCGTAAAAACGACGTCAAATTTTACTTTTGGAAAATCATCTTTCCCTACTTCCAATCTGACCGGGGCTTGAATATTAGGTGTGCCAGCCTCATGCATCCACAATTTTATACCCTTTAATTTCCCTGACACGTCCGTGGGATACCATTCAAGCTGAGGAAAATGAGGAGCGAAATAAACGGCGTGTTGACCGGTCCCTGAGCCAATCTCAAGCAGCCTTCGATCGTCACGTGTAATGAAATCCTGGAGGACTTTAAGTATGGGCTCGCGGTTTCTATCGCAAGCATCAGAAATTGGTTTGTTCATCTATTTACCCTGACTTTTTTTATATTCTTCAACTGCATCTAAAAGTTTCTGACTGGGAAGACATTGAGAAGTAGCTGGAGAATATTCAAAACCGAGAGTTGAACAAATCTCTTTTCGTAAGGCTTCAAGGTCTTCTTCTGAAAAATTACATTTCATTGATTCTTCATTCCATACTCTTCCACTTTGCTCACATGCGGCTTTGGCGAAATTACATTTGCCGTTGTAAAAATAGCTTTTGCTCATTTCATCCTGCCCAACAACCAGATCACAGGCGTCTTTAGGATCCAGTCCTAAAGTTCCTCTTGAAACACACCCTTCAAACTGACCGTCTTTGAAAGACATTTCAACCCGAAAACTTTTTTGAGCTGTAATTGATTTACCAGCTATAGCATGAGTATAAATCGCCTGAAGCTCAGCCTCATTTTTCTGTTTATCAACTTTTGCAACTTTAAGTTCAGTCAGAGTGATCTTTCCTAGCTTCCCCGGGACATCGAGTAACGAAATTCTCTGATTATTCAAAATTCGAGTAAGAGAAAAAGTCTCGAGGCCCTTGGTCATCCCCTCCCATAGTGTCATCGTACAATTGGAACGATCGGTGAATTTTCCAATAACCTCTCGGTGAAATTGATTAACATCATCACGATTTTCAACCAAGACCTGACCTTTTTGAGACTCTCCCAAGACTTTGTATACAATAAGAGCTGCGCCAGTAGATATGCTAATTGCAAGAAGAGTTTCAACCAGCGAAAAACCAAAATTTTTCAGTAACAATTTCGGGAATAATTTCATAGATTGCTAGGATACACTATTTGGAGCATAACAAAAGCATGCCACACCTCTTTTATCAGATTTCGATTATTTTTATTGGCCTTATCACATCAGTGAGCGCGTCGGTCCACCCTCAGATGAAGAGCGCAGTAGAGGCGCATGTCCTTCGTCTTGGTCCTGGTGAGGACCCCAAAGTGGTTCTTATGAACTATGTACGTGAAAATAAAATAAACTCCGCTTCTGTCGTATCTGTTGTAGGCAGCCTAAAGCTGGCATTCATTCGATACGCAAACCAAAAAGAACCAGTTAAGATTGAAGGTTATCGGGAAGTTGTCTCATTGAGTGGAACATTAGGTGCAACTAGCGGTTCACACCTTCACCTGAGTATTTCAGACGCCAACGGAGTCACGCTCGGTGGACATCTGGCCGAGGGCTCAAAGGTCTATACAACGCTTGAGATAGTGCTTCAAAGCTACCCAGATATTACCTTCAATAGGGTGCTTGACCCCAAAACCACTTTTGAAGAACTCTCCGTAACGCGAAGCGATTTCTCTAAGCCGTAGAAGTTGTCGGATAATAGCATTCAACCCTAAAAAGTGGACCCCATGAAACTTATCTCTTTGCTCGCCCTAAGCTTTTTATTCATTCAACCGGTATTTTCAAAAGCCGAGAAACCAAAACTCATTTTAGTTATTTCCGTTGACCAGTTTAGGGCCGATTACTTACAAAAGTTTTCACACCTATTTTTGCCTGGCACCAAGGGTAAAAAAGTTGGGGGATTTAATTACCTGATGGAAAAAGGGGCTTACTTCTCTCACGCTGAGTATGGTCTGCTTCAGAATATGACTGGCCCTGGTCACGCAACGATTTTAACTGGCTCCTATGCCTATCAGAACGGCATTCCAAACAATGATTGGTATAATGCTGAGACTCAGGCATTTGTATACTGCACAGAAGATCAGAGTCAAAAAACCGTTGGTGCAAATCCCTCAAATCCTCATGTCGGAACATCACCAAAAAATCTTATCGGGACGACATTTGGTGATGAACTAAAAAACGCTTATTCTAATTCTAAAGTGGTCTCCATTGCATTAAAAGACCGCTCGGCGATATTAATGGGTGGTCATCGCTCTGATCTGACACTTTGGTTTGATTTGGAATCATTTAAATGGGTATCAAGTGAATACTACTTAAAGACCAAGGTACTCCCCCAATGGCTTACAGACATCAATGATGGTCTAAAGAAAAAAATGGGTTCAGAGCAAAAATGGGAAATGAAATTATCCCAAACCATTAATCCCAACAAAAATGTACCGGAGTCGAAATACACTAAGGACATGGGCCTCTCTTTTCCACATAAAGCAAAAGTAGGAAGCACGACTAGTTTGTTGTTTCCGGCCGCTATCGAAATGCCAGTAGAAGTTGCCAACAAGGCGATGGATGAATTCAAACTTGGTCAGGGCAATTCCACAGATGTTCTTGCCATCAGTTTTTCAAGTCATGATTATGTTGGTCATAATTTTGGTCCTGAGAGCGAAGAAATTAAAGAAACAACTGTCTTGGAAGACCAAACCCTTTCCAACTTCCTCAATCAAATTAACCTCAAGGTGCCCGGTGGACTTGATTCTGTTTGGATTGTGTTGACCGCTGATCATGGTGTCGCCGGCAACCCCCTCGTATTAAAAGAAAATAAAATCCCATCAGGTTATCTTAATCAGGAGGCCATCGCTTCAGAGATAGAAAACTATCTAACCAAAAAATACGGAAAGCCATCAAGCAAGTGGATGTTGCCACCTTCAGAACTAAATTTTTATATCAATCAAAAAGTGATCGCTGAAAAGAATCTTAATCTTTTCAAAATTCGAGATGAGGCTGCACTTCATATTGCGAAGAAAAAAGAATTGCTAATTGGGATAGCAGAAATCTTCTCGGGCTCAGACGTCAGGAGAAGGACTCTGCCAGCAGAGCAACACGAAAAACAAATCCTAAGAACATATTTTGAAGGGAGAAGTGGGGACATTATGATGATCCCTAAACCAAATTATATCGTTGCTTACGGAGCAACGACCCATATGAGTGGTTATTCTTATGATCGATATGTTCCTATGATTTTTGTTGGGAAGCCTTTCAAAGCCGGCAAATATGCTGGAGGCGGCGTGGTGGATATTGCTCCAACTTTATCATTTCTCATGGGAATAATACCCCCTACAAGTTCAGAGGGATTGATTTTAGAGAAGTCTTTATCTCAGTAAACTAGGCACATTTTTTTTTGTCTCCAGCTATAACCTGGACGAAGGCATCTAAAAATTCAGCGTCATAATGGCCAATGTCTTCTCTCATCATTGAAATGGCTTGGTCAGTGGAAAAAATTGTTTCCCTGTAGGACGCTTTTGAAACGAGTGAACAAAAACCATCGGCAATACAAACGATTTTCGCTGGCGGGAAAATTTTGTTCCCACTAAGTCTGTTTGGGTATCCGCGCCCATTAGGTTGTTCGTGGTGTTGAAGAATAATTGATCTTACGTCAGAAGGGATACCTTTGGAATGATCAATAATTCTTAAGCCTAGCTGTGGGTGATCTTTTACCTCTTCCCATTCTTTAGGATTAAGATGAACTTTTTTAAAAATTTCTGCGTTTATTCTAGTGTGTCCGATGTCGTGAAAGAGAGCCCCTAGACCAATTCCCATTAAGTTTCTTTCATTAGAGAAATTCAATTTCTTAGCAAGGGCCAGCGAGAAAAGCGAAACAAGATATGAATGTTTTAATAATTGAGCATCTTCTGAAAGTGCCTTAAATATCTCGATCGCCGAGGTCAAGTCGTCTTCCATCAGGCGAAGTGAGCTTTGAATTTGTTGAGAGGCCCATTGTATATTTGAATCGAGTTCATCATTTTGCTCAGTAATCCTTTCAAAGGTGAGCTCTAAGCTAGTCTGGATAACATCAATCATCTTTTCCTTATCAAGAACGGAAGCCCCATGATTAAACATATCAATTGTTCGGGATAAAAATTGTCCGTAAGCATTTTTATCCTCAGCAGATATATAGAGAGTGGATATATTTTTATTTTCAAACCGGTAAATCTGACTTGGATCGTGCTCACCATTTTTATGATATATCTTGATAAATTTGCCTTCAAAACGCTCTAGATATACGTCAAAGGGAAGTGCCGTTTTAAAGTAACAAATGAATTTTGTCGTAACAGGAAAATATCCAGACTTCATCGGCACCCCATTATTTCCGAAGTAGTTAAATTCTTCCGTAAATCATAATGCGAACTATGGAACGATTAAGAACTCTTTAATATTCCAACAAAGTCAGTTACTTGAATAAAGCAAACGTTCTCTTGCTAACTCTTTAAATAAACGAAAACCAATACCAATCGCAAAGTTATTGAGGCGAAAAAAATTTCATTTATAATTTTTGGTACTGCCATCAATTCTTTGTGACTTGCACTTAAACCTAAAATCCGAGTGGGGAGAATTTTTTAATTTCCCTTGTTCAAAAACTCTGCGCCTCCACCGTTTGAAAGATTTCTCATCCAAGGAGTATCGCATAAAGTGGACAAGTTCAGAGGGCGTTAGATTAAATTGCAACTCAATCGCATGATAACTAGTCCGGTCCTCCCACCCCATTCGAATAATACGGTCGGTGGATTCTAGATCGTAACTGTCAAATTTCTCTTTTAAGGATCGAGAGATACTCACAAAGAAGTCACGCAAGTACTAAAACTGAGAATGAGCATTAATAAAGCTGGCAGAGATTTCTTAAATGGATCTCTAATTTTAAGATGCATGAAAATTGCCCCAACCATTAAGAACGAGAGGAGCAGTGCCGTTGGAAGTACAACCATAGGAATCCAAATGCCAACAATAAGAAAAACAGCGCAACTCAATTTTAAAAAACCGATTAAATAGCGAAACCAACTTGGGAGTCCATAGGAAGAAAACTCTTCCGTTAACGAGCGAGCATTTCCTCCACGATAAGGAGTGTTTTGATTAGATCGAAGAAGCCATACATTAAGAAGGCCCATTGCAATAACGATCTGTAAAACATTTGTTAACGTATAGATCTTTTGGTCCATTTTTCTTCCTCTTAAGAATTGTTCATTCTTTTTTAATATACTTTTGCAAAAGCAGCCATGACTATAGTTGAGACAAATGAAATTAATATCAATGACCTCTCAAATAATCTCGATCATCACTTTTCTATTTTATGGAATTACTTGTTTGTTTTCTAATAAGAGAATTGTCGAGTTTAAGAGGTATAAACTATCAAAATTTCAGAAACTTACGGGTGCGCTTGAGATCGCTGGGGCCCTCGGGCTCGCAGTTGGCATGGCCTTTAAACCACTTCTTTTGTTTTCATCTGCTGGTCTCGCGACCTTGATGTTACTCGGTATTATGGCGAGGCTTAGAATTCACGACCCACTATTGGCCATAATGCCCGCTTTTGTTTTGTTCAGTTTAAATCTATTTGTTTTTTTATATGAACTATGAATTAAAAAACTAGCCTTTGCCAGCTTCCATCACATTTTTGAATCTTAAGTCTTTGATCTCGATATAAATCTGGTTGGTTCTCTGTGAATTGAGTTTCCACTTGTCTTTATCTTCCGGCGTAATGCTGCCTTTGTTTTTGGCAAATTTTCGGTGTTCAGCCTTTAGCTTTGCCAATTCTCTCTTAAGAGAATCTAGTTTATTTTTATCTTCCTGACTTAGCCATTCACTATCTTCCATTTTCTCTCTCTCTCTGTTAATTAAATGCTTTTTTTACTTTTTCTTCAGATGGGTAATTTAAAAAATAGGCAAACACACTTGCCGTCGCAAAAGGAATAAAAAAATCAATATCCTTGTGCATGAAAGCCAATACAAATCCAAACATCGCAACAGCCTCAAGCAGTGCAAGCCTGATAATAAACCCCGGGGCAAACAGGATCATGAGGTCTTCAATTTTTGTATAGGAAATATCGGTTCCGCCGCTTCTTTTTCGCAAATTCTCCTTTACAACATTTAGGATAAAGCGAGGCAAGTATATCGCGGCGAAAAATACCAAGACCGCCAGGGTTGTCACGGCTGAAATAACGACAGGAGAAATTGCACTGGGAGGATTACTGTTTTGTTGGATGACATAAATCAACACCATCCCATACAAGAAGTGCGAAAAAAGTAAAGCGAACCATAGCATTCTCAGCTTGGTCAAATTCATTTCTGTTCTAGGCTTTTCCATATAAATCCCTATTCGTTAAGGTCGGGGTAGGCCATCTACGACCTGAATTAAATTTCCATTTTGGTCTATTTTCCACACATCAAGGCGATCCTTATTTAAGGGATCCAGATTTGCTACAGCATAAGCCTCAAACCCACCGGTTAGATTGTAACAATCAGCGGACTTGCTCTTTAAAAAGTAACTCCTGATTTTGGATCTCACTCGTGAATCTAAGCCTTGATAAGAGTCCGGAAAGAGCTCTGACGATGTTGTTTTCTCTTTGGGAGCACATGCCTTCATGAAACCAAATACGTAATGATAATTGGCCAGTGGTTTATAATTTCTGAGAACAGATGAAAGATCATAGGAATAAGTTTTGATCTTAGGATCTGCTTTTAAAGCTTTTTGAGAAGCAACTACAGATAACAATGAAAACTTGGCTTCAGACTGCATAAGCTTGGCGCGAAAAAATATTGAGAGATGTCCTGGTATTAATTGGCAATCTTCTTTGCTCAAAGGCTTTGAACAGGTTGATAGACTTGAAAGCCTATCAGTGCATGAAGAAAGTTGTGTGTCAGCACAATCCTCTTGGATTTTAGCGATGAAATCCAATCCCTCTTTGGAAAATATTGTTTTGCCTTTTTTAAGATCAGAGCAGACATCCCTGAGTCCATAATGGCACGCCCTTCTGAAATACAGATGGGATAAATTGCCTTCACCACTTTTTTTCATTAAACGGCCAAGGGATCGACAGGCAAAAGGTTCAAATTTATCACAGGACTTCGTCAAAAACTTAGTGCCTTCCGAAGCCTTGCCTTTTGCGAGAAGTGAAATACCAGCATACGTGCAGCCTATAGAGCGATCTTTGTCGCAAAGTGCTGTGCCAACAATGTTCGCCTTTTCCCAATTCTCAATTTTAATATAGTATGCGCCAAGAGTTTCACAGGCCGGCAGATCATGCTTTGAACAGGCCTTGAGTAAGCTCACCTCATCAAGGCGGGCATCATTTTGTGAAAAGCCTGATTGAGACCAACAAAGTAGGATTAGCAAAAATATCTTCATTCTGGGATAATCCTAACCCTTCTTCACCTCTTAGGCAGTAAGATTTTTTTAGCCCCCGGGCCAAAGACTGGAGAGAAGGCATTTTGCATAATTTTTTTGGTCACACGATCTGTCCCATAATTCATGATTATCCCGACTAATTCATGGCGGGCATTTTTCGAATAACGACAAATAAGAGCACCACCTGAGTCCCCTTCTTGGACATTTGTTCCCGCATTAAGAGCACCACCTGACTTTAACTTCATCTGGATTTGAGTCGGTTCATCGCTACTATTATTGAGAGCTCTCAGCTCCATGGTTTGGTCTACTTTTATACGCTTCAACTGCTTTGATGGGTATGCGCCTCTCAAGGCCAATATTTCACAATCGACACCGCTCCTAAGCTGGCCGCCTGCAAAATACATAGCTGGGTAACTTGTAGGCACGATCCAGTCCCCTTTTAGTTCGGGCGAGAACTCAAGCAGAGATATATCCTCACCTAAAGTCCCCTTAGGTGAATCTGGAGCCTTTCTTAAATTTGAAAAATCCATGAACTCCTCCCCACCGCAACTAGCGAGTACGATCCCGTGGGTGATGGTATTTTTCCCTTCTGGGAAGCAATGGGCGGCCGATAAAAGTCTTCCCTGCCCGATATGAACGGCATTACAAAGCGAACTCACACCACTGGGACTGCTAATGGAAAGATGGCACATAAAGGGGGGGACTTGCGCATGCGCTAGGAAGGTAAACTGTAAAAGGCACAGAGCTGTAGTCCAAAGATATTTTTTCATGTTGTTAGTTAGAGCAAGCATGGTGCCAATAAAAAAGGGCCCGAAGGCCCTTTTTATATTCTAAATCGTAAAGTTTTTGATCATGTGCCTAGGGAGCAGGCACTGAGAAGAGACAATTGTTTCCACCGGTGCTCATGTAGTTACCAGCGACCAGTTTAGTCAAAAAGGCTTGTGCTTTATGAGGGGATGCTGGAGTTGTTCCCCAGTAAACCGCAAATAGTTCTCCACCAATCAGTAGTCCGTATTCAGGAAAAGTGCTGTTATCAGTGGCGCAAAATTTAACTGGAGTTACAATTGTTCCATTTGTTCCATTGGTACCGTTAGTTCCATTAGTTCCATTAGTTCCCAGGGATACCCTGCATACCAGGCAGACCTTGTTCACCGTTAAGTCCAGCGGCTCCATTACAAATTTCTACAGGAAAAGATGAACTGCTCGAAATTTTAACTCCACCACTTGGACAACTAGAGCTTGAGGCTACACTTTCAAGCGTTATTGAAGCATTCACTCCATTCGTCCCATTAACACCATCTATACCGTCTACTCCATTAGTGCCATTACTTCCATTAAGACCATTTATGCCGTTACAAAGCGCCTTAACTTTAATGACAAATTCATCACTCTGAAGTTGTCCATCCGAGTTACCGTCTTCAAATGTAAAAATTGAAATTCCTCCGTTGGCACAGGCTAGACCCGGTTCAATATCCGCAAAGTCGACACCGGTTGAAACACCATTAAGACCCATGCTGGTGGCACCATCAAGACCGTTTGATCCGTTCTTTCCATTCTTTCCACAAGAAACCAGAGTTAAAACGAAGAAGATAAATAAAAAGTTTTTCATGCTCAACCTTAGTAAAGTTTCGAGGACCTAATGAGGTATAAGCAAAAGCAATGCCAACCTAAGTCAATTAATTAGAGTCAAAATGGGTACTTGGGAGGCCAATTTAGGGGCCAGAGTGACTACTTAGGACAGACTGACCAAAGTCTAAACAAAATCCAAAAAGTGAGTTCAATAATGCTTATTTGAAGACAGAATTTGTGAAATTCTTTTACCTGACAATCCTTGTCCGCTAACGGAACATCACCTACCACCACATTTTTCGAGGGAGTCCAATTTGGAAACGAGAAAGCTCAATGAGCTGAAGGCAACGAATCCGTACTTACGTCTAGGCACTGATGTGACAGATCTGGAGAAGTCGATTCAAACTTTGGGCCTTATTGCTCCTCTGGTGATCTCTCCCGACAATGTCATCCTGGCCGGTGCTCGTCGCTACCAGGCGATGCTTAATCTGGGTTATACCGAGACATCAGTACTCGTCATAGATCGCAATCCACTAGAAAATGAACTGGTCTCTATTGATGAGAATCTTGTTCGCAAAGATCTCTCCAAAATTGAAATCGAATCGCACCTTCGTCGGGCCAAAGAAATCTACCAAGAGCTTTATCCAACGGCAGATGTTGACACAGAAACTAAAAGCGAAGACGTCGTTGTCCTTCCTGCTGAAAAATTTTTGAATATGGTTTCTGAAAAAACAGGCCTATCACCAAAACAAATTCATGAAGCTATCAATCGTGATGAAATGGCCGCTCCTTCTGTTAAAGAGGCGCGCAAACTTGGTAAACTCTCACTCAGTCAAACCAATGAAATCGTCAAGCTCAGCAAGGATGATCAGCATAAAGCGATTGACCACCTCAAAGAACTTCCGGTTCGTGATATTAAAAAGTTTGTAAAACTTGCGAATGCTCAAGGGGTAAAGGAAGCCATCAAAGCGACACCTAACCTTCCTCATCAGAAAGAATTTCAAGAACTAGACATGGCCATGAAAAAAATTCTGAAAAAGTTCAAACAACTTCAACTTGAAGGGATTGAACTCTCAGATTTCCCAGAGGAAACTCAGGATCTTTATAATAAACTAGTGAATTTCTCTGAGGAGAAAAACTACTCTCCACGCTCAAATCATGAAGAGATGGACTCGTACCAGTAGTCATCATTTAGGGAATAAGAATCAATCCACCAGTGGTTTTTCGGGATTGTAAATCTTGATGAGCAAGTGCCGCATCGGCCAGTGGATAGATTCCACCGATGTCGATTTTTATTTCCTTTTTAATCACCAGATCAAAAAGCTCGTTTGATGACGCCTGAAGTTTTTCAGGCGTATCAACGTGAGACCAAAGCATGGGGCGAGTGACATAAAGTGAACCTTTATTTCCCAGAACTCCAAGATTCACTCCGGTCACTGGACCAGAAGCGTTTCCAAAACTCACCATGAGGCCGCGGGAGCTAAGACAATCGAGGGAAGTCTCCCAAGTATCCTTCCCGACTCCATCATACACTACGGGAACCTTCGCTCCGTTAGTTAACTCTAAAACTCTTTTCACAACGTCTTCATTTGTGTAGTTGATGGTCTCCCAGGCCCCATGGGCCTTGGCAATTTCGGCTTTTTCCTTTGAACTCACGGTACCAATCAGTTTTACCCCTAAGTGTCTGGCCCACTGACAGGCAATCAGGCCAACTCCACCGGCAGCGGCGTGAAATAAGATCGTCTGGCCCGCTTTGAGTTCATAGGTCTGTCGAAATAAATATTGAACAGTAAGTCCCTTGAGCATCATTCCAGCAGCTTCTTCAAAAGAAATGGCATCCGGAATTTTCACCACATGCCAGGCGGGAATGGTTCGCATTTGAGCGTAAGCTCCCAATGGGCCTTTGGGATGGGCCACTCGATCCCCTTTCTTAAGGTGGATGACTCCCTCACCTAGAGCTTCAACCACCCCTGCACCTTCAAAACCAAGCCCCGAAGGAAGCTCCGTTGGATACAACCCCGAGCGGTAGTAGTTATCGATGAAGTTTACCCCGATAGCATGGTAGCGAATAAGCACCTCGCCGGCCTGAACCTCTGGGACATCAATGTCCTCGTAAGTTAAAACTTCCGGGCCACCAGTTTTATAAAATCGTATCGCTTTTGTTTTCATGCTTAAAGGGTAACAAAATTCTGACTATTACGAAGCAAAAAGTTAGAATAATAACAAATCAACTAGGTAGGAATCATGTCATTCATAAAATTTTCATTTTTAGTTTTCCTTAGCTCTTGCGCGTTGATAGAAGAACTCATGCCGACGCCAAGTGACATTACAGAGGAGAAAGATCCAATCACTGAAGACATCAAATACACTTCTGAGAAAATTACAAAATTGAATGATGCCAGAACTCCGGTCATCACACCAGTGAAAGGCAATCAATTCTCGGTCATCAATGCCATTAAACTTAATCCCTATCTGGTTAAAACCAAAAATGGAGTTCAGTATAATTTGCAACTTTCTGTGACTGGTCCAAGGGGATCAGTGACGAATGAAATTATTCTCAGATGTGACGGGAAGGAATTTATATCACACAAGTTATCAGCACAAGAGATGCAAGGAATAAATATCCTTGAGCACTCGTTAGTCACAGGCGGAAAAACAAATCTTTTCTACCAAGAAGAACTCATAGAGACGATCATTCCGGTAGAAGTCTTTGATTACCTCGCCGGTTGCGAGTTTGATATTCTGATGAGGGCCAAAGGCTTGAAGGCTTCGATCGATTCTTCAATTCAGTCAGTGACCAATGACACTAAACACTTCCATGAAGGAATGGTGGGATTAAAGTCAGCCGCGAGTACGAACCTCAAGTAATTCTACATGAAAAATTAAATTGGAATGGGGTTTGATAAAACTTCCGATTTGTCTGTCGCCGTAGCCAAGATGCGAGGGAACAAAAAGAGTACGCTTTCCGCCTTCTTTCATTCCCACTAGACCTTGATCCCAGCCCTTGATAACTCGCCCCGTACCGAATACGAACTCAAATGTTTTTCCACGATCAAGGGAAGAATCAAACTTGGTACCGTCTTCCAGAAAGCCTTCGTACTGCACAACAAGCAGTGCGCCTCGAGAGGTTTCCTTGCCGGATCCAACCAGAGTTTCGGTGATGACTAATTCAGACTGCATTGGCCCGCTCAACCATCGCCCCTAATAAAACGGAGCATCCGGCAGCAATATCTTCTGGGTTAGCATTTTCAATTTCATTGTGACTGATCCCGCCTTCGCAAGGAACAAACACCATGGCAGCAGGAGCTACACGGCTGATGTAGAATGAATCATGCCCAGCACCACTGATGATCGGCATAGAAGTTAGTCCTAAGTCATCAGCTGCTTTTTTAACTGCCGCTACACAATCTTGGCTAAAATGAGTTGGAGGAAGATACCAAATTTCTTTGTATTCTAATTTAAGACCATTGGCACTTGCGGCTTTCTCGCAAGCGTCTTTGGCTTCGTTGGCCATTTTAGTTAAGGTCTCATCTTCATTGTGACGAAGATCGATGGTGAAAAAAACTTTTCCCGGAATAGTATTACGAGAGTTTGGCATACATTGAACAAGCCCAACTGTTGCACAAGCATTCGGATACGAATTACCAATTTTATTAACAGCAGTAATAACGGAGGCAGCACCCACCATGGCGTCTTTTCTAATTCTCATAGGCGTAGGTCCAGCATGAGACTCAACACCAACCATTGTGACTTCCATCCAGCGCTGACCCAAACCACCTTGAACAATTCCAATTTGTTTTTTGTCGTGTTCCAAAATTGGACCCTGCTCAATGTGTGCTTCAAAAAAAGCATGGAATGGTCTTCCGCCTACTGGTTCATCGCCAGCATATCCAATACGTTTTAATTCTTCGCCCATCGTTTTGCCGTCAAGATCAGCACGGCTGAGTCCATACTCAAGATCAAAAGCTCCGCCAAAGATTCCTGACGAAACCATCGCTGGAGCAAATCGTGAGCCTTCTTCGTTGGTCCATATAGAGGCTTCAATTGGTCTTAGGGTTTCAATTTTTGCATCATTGAGTGTACGAATCACTTCAAGCCCGGCAAGTACTCCGTAGACGCCATCAAACTTTCCGCCAGTCGGTTGACTGTCGATATGACTTCCAGTGACCACTGGAGCAAGCGTATTATCTTTCCCTGCTCTGCGAGCAAAGACGTTACCCATCTTATCAACTTTAATTGTACAACCGGCGTCTTTACACCACTTCACAAAAAGGTCTCGTGCTTCTTTATCCAAATCGGTCAAAGCAAGACGACAAACGCCGCCTTTTTCAGTGGCTCCAATTTGGGCCATATCCATAAGACTTTTCCAGAGACGATCAGAATTTACGTGAAGTTTAGTAGTCATAAAATTTCCTTGGCCCATCAGTTTGCGCATTGGATTATATTAAGACATTATTCTATGACCAATAGATTGAAATACTCAATGGTAAAATTTTTAATTTCGTTTATTTCACTGAACAGTTATTAATATCTGCAAGTTTTTGAAATGCTGTATCAGTAACGCCCTTTCCAGCATTTCTAACCTTGTAAGAAACCTGCAGCTCACCTTCGTTGATCGCTTCGTTCATGACAATTCGTGCACTTATTTTGATAACAGTCCCTTCTTCAACTAATTGATCTGGGTTTTCATGAGACACTGATGCATTTTCGTTTCCAGAAGGACTTAATGTAAATCCATCAAAAGTAAACTTCCCATCTGTTCCCTGCCCAACAAGCACTGCAGTTTTTTTGTTTCCATCTTTCTGGATTTGAATCTCAACTCGAGCTGAATCATTTTGATTTGAAAAGTCACAGGTATAATTTTTGATCGTGGCTTCAGCTTCTTCTTCAGTTACTTCTTCTTCAGTTACTTCTTCTTCAGTTACTTCTTCTTCAGTTACTTCTTCTTCTGTAACTTCCTCAACCGCAACATCAGAAGCAACCAGGTATGGAACACCAGGCAGCTTTACTAAACTACTATCCACTGACGACTGACTTTTTTTACCACAAGCAACAAGTGAAAGTAGAAAAGCAATCAGGATAAGGTTTTTCATCTGGGGGTCTCCGTTTCCCTTTATATAAGCAAGCCCAGTACCAACTCCCTCCATAAGTGACAAAGGAATATTAGCGACATAGATCATAGGAAAGGACCCCCACTGCACATATGTATAAAAGTTGGACAATCTTGCCCAAAGACTACTGGCCAATTTGGAGCACTTTCCCTTTAATAAAGCACATGAAAATATGCGCTAGTTTCAAAGAGGCATTGTCCTCAATCAAGTCCCACTCCACGATCTTCGTCCATGGTGCAGCAGCAACTCCTGTTGAGATGCTCAAGATCCTGGCCAGCGAATTCCCGGATCTCCAGGATATCGAGATGCTTCACATGCATACTGAAGGTGAATGTTTCTATGCTTCTGAAGCTCACGCCGAGTTCAGAATCACCAATCTTTTTACTGGGAGAAACTTACGGGGAAAACTGGATTACGAACGAATTGATTACCTTCCAGTTTTTCTTTCCGAAATTCCTCAATTATTCCGTCAAGGCATCAAAAAAATAGATGTGGCCCTGGTCCAGGTTTCACCGCCGGATCAGCATGGTTTTGTCTCCCTTGGAGTGAGTGTTGATATCGCCAAGGCGGCCGTGGATTGCGCGGGGCTGGTCATCGCCCACATCAACCCACAAATGCCGCGAGTACATGGAAATGGGTTTATTCATATCAACGATATTGATTATGCTTTTGAAAAATCCACACCCATTCACGCTGCTGCTCCTCCAGTGTTGGGAGACGTAGAGCTCTTCATTGGAAAAAATGTTGCCGCTTTAGTAGAAGATGGTGCCACTCTCCAACTTGGAATCGGGACCATTCCCAATGCAGTTGCTCGCTTCCTCACCGGCCACAAGAATCTCGGGCTTCACACGGAGATGTGGTCAGATGGAGCATTGGAACTAATTAAAAAGGGCGTCATCAATAACTCTCTTAAAAAATTCCATCAGGGCACGTCGACCTCTGCCTTCATCATCGGTTCACAAGAACTTTATGATTTCGTTGACGACAATTTATCAGTACTCAATCTAGAAACGAGCTATATCAATTACCCTATCAACATCATGAGAAATCCCAAAGTCACGGCGATTAACTCAGCGGTGGAAATCGATCTCACCGGCCAGGTCTGTGCAGATTCTATTGGCCACAGGGTTATTTCAGGGGTTGGTGGTCAAATGGATTTCATCCGTGCTGCCGCTCTGTCTGAAGGCGGTAAGCCGATTTTTGCCATCGCTTCTCGAAGCGGCAAAGGACATCCTCGAATCGTATCAAGCCTTAAGCAAGGTGCCGGAGTCGTTACCACTCGTGCCCATGTCCACCACGTGGTCACGGAGTTTGGAAGTGTTAATCTCTTTGGTAAAACCCTTAATGAGCGCGCCAAGGCCCTGATCAGCATCTCACATCCGGATGACCGCGAAACTTTGGATCGCCAGTGGTTTGAGATAAAACAAAAGCTTACCCAGTAAAAATATACCCGAGCTTTTCTCTTTTGCCCTAAACTTGAGTGAGTACCAGGACGATAGGTCAGGATGAAAAAAATCATCCCATTGGCCATTGTCTTAAGTCTATCTCCCTTCACTTTTGCCGCCAGCTTGAGTCCCAAGCAGTTGCTCTCGATTAAACCCGGGGAAAGCTTGGCCGCCCAGAAAAAGAAAATGAGCGGATTAAAAATGGAAGATTCTCTCAAAGGTGTGGATTATGAAATCCAAACTGAAGGAGATGTCATTCAATCGATCAAAATAGATTTTACCAATCCCGTTTCCTCACAAGACTTTTTAAAGAGCGAAACCAAAGGGCACTGCCTGGTTCAACCGATGAGTGGTGATGTTCCACTTAATCGTGTTTTCTTTTTTGATCTTGAAACTAAAAGCCGCTACGAACTCACTCCAAAAGGCATGATCAAGTCGATCCTGGTCCAGGATATTCCAGGGGCCCGCGCCAACCGTGAGTGCCTCTTCAGTGATGCCACCAAAAAAATGAATCCAAGTGATAAAATTAAGAAGGTAGAATAATTATGAAAAACTCAATTCTACTCTCCCTGGTTGTGATTTCAATGTCCTCGTCTCTGGTCTATGCTCAGGACGAGAACCTAAGTTGTCTTTCTGAAAATACCTTAGAACAATTTGGCACTGAAATCACGAATCTTGCCAATGTAAAAGTGTGTCCCACAGAAGATGAGCTCCTGCTTAAAAAAGTAACTGCAGAATATATAAAATTTTATGGGGGCTTGCCTCAAGTCACTCAGATGGTAAAAGGATTTAGCCTCAAAGGTTCTGACAAAGAGCTTAAAATCGCGAATGCGATGTTGGGAGCAAAACCACCTAAAGGCTGGGCATCAGCAGCCAAAGAATGTGCCACTATCCAGTGTGCATTTGAAAAACTTTTCAAATCTAAAGAAGCTGCCATGCAGGTCTTTAACTTTAAGGCAAAAAGCGGATATAACCTGAGCCTTGATCAATCCATCAATCAGAATAAGGCCGACCAACCTTGGTCAGCGCTGGAAGTTCGGGAACTTGATGCCGCCGTAAGTAAACTTCCCAAAGAACTTCGAAACCTTCCTTTTGTGAAAGACATTGACCGTCAGGGAGATGGGCTGCGAGGGCATGGACATGGTTCAAATGTCGCCGCCTATGCGAGTCCAGAGATTGGTTCCTCTTATCCGGCAGATCTAGTTATTTATGATGCCGGCCTGACAGGTGTGACAACTGGTAAAAGTGCTTACGACAACACCTCTTGGCCTCAAGAAGTTATCATTCACGAACTATGTCACCATCATGACTACAAGGGGTACTACGCAACCAATTACGGAAGTATGACAAGTGAACAAAAAAGTTCTGCCTTCAAGGCACTTAGTGGATGGAAAGAAGTGACTGCAAAAAATGGTAGTACAAGCTGGGTCCATTCTAAGTCTGGATCATTTGTAAGTGGTTATGCTCAATCCGCTCCAGCCGAAGATTATGCAGAATCATGTATGAACTTTGTCCTCCATCCGGAAGTTCTCGAGAAAAAAGCTCCTACCAAATATGCTTATATGAAAAAGCATGTTTTTAATGGAGCAGAATTCAAAGACAAAGTCTGGGCCAAGGAGCAAAAACTGAACTGGCCAAAACTCAATAACCTGATAGCTGATGAGTCTGGGTGCGGTGCTGCCCTGGTTGAATGTATGAAGGAAATGAAATTCGAACACGATTCATTTACTTACCCACAATCAAAATCTGGAAACTCGACTTACTACTCCTTTGGAACAGCTGAATCCCACATCAAAAATAGCGCTTGTTTTAAAAACTTTAAAACGGCACGTGCCAAACAGCACGAAGAAGTTCTGGTGAATGAACCCGATTTCTGTGAGCAAGGCGCCCAGCGAGTGATTAAAAATGCCGCCAGCAAAATATGCGCGAAATCAGAGACGACCATGGCTGCCACTCTGGATAAAGCTGCCAAAGTTGATATCAAACCGGCAATAACGGCTTGCGAAGAGGCCAAAGACTTTACCTCGGCCTGTATAATCGCCAAAATCCCTGAAGTCTCAAACGTGCCCGAAGAGTACGCTCCTTCAGTTAAAACAATTATCAATTCAAAAATTCCCAATCGCATGAGTGCGATGGGAAATAAACTTGGCTCAATTAAGTCTTCCAACTGGCTTAAGTCATGCCTGGGCGCCGTCTCAAAAGTTGAGGTCTATTCAGTGACCAAGTCGACTGGTGGCGCGCCTGAGAAAATGTTGAGTTATGAATCCAGCAAAGAAGATTACTCTTCCGGATATTTGGGCCGCTATGTTTATGAAGACTCTAAATCAAAAGACGTAAACCAGAGTTGCGGCAATGAGATGCTAAAGTCCTATAAGGATAATGGATTCACAGTTCCGGAGTCAGGGAACCCTGTCAATCTGATCAAAAAACCATTTATCGACGAGCTACAATCATTTGAGACAGAAGTTTTGCTGAACGTGGATGCTGCTACTTCAAAATGCCTATTCAAAAAATGTAAGGTGACTAAGATCACTGAACTTCTTGTTGAATGGGAAAAGAAATCACCTGAAAACCGCGCAGGAATTATCGATGAAGAATTCATTGAAGGCCTCGTGACTAAAGTGAAGTCTTACTAACATACTCTCTAAAATGATTAACTTCCGTCGCCACTCCATACTCATCGAGTTGCCTTCTGGAATCTAAGTCATAATTAGTGTCAATGTCGCCGGACGTTCCGCCCCAGATGACACCGATGACTTCTCCATTGGTATTCAGCGCAGGACTGCCGGAGTTGCCGCTGATAATGGGGCATTTCATCATCATCAAGGACGCCGTGTCGTCCTGATCAATCACACGACATTCAAATTCTGTAATGCGAGAATCAGTTAAATTGATTGGGTCTTGATCCAGTCCCGTATGATCGATGACCCATGCGTGGATCAGGTCCCCGACATCTGCTAGAGAGTTAGAAAGCTTAAAGTGCTCACCAGCATACAAATTCTCTACTTCCATCACAGTAAAATCAATTTCTCGCGAGGGATCATTAGGATCCTCCACATCTTCCTCAGTTTTAACAATCGACTTACACTTGGTTTGTTCATAGTTCGCACCATTATAAACTGCGATATAAGTATTAGCGCATTCAAAATCAGTTGAAAGACAATGATGATTGGTCACTAAACGAGTGGCCGAGACCATAAATCCCGAACACACTGCTGACTCTTCTGAGTTAAAGGGATCAAGGATAAAAAGTCTGCTCATACCAGCAGGGCAGCTGCCGCCAAGTGAAGCACACTCAAACTTCTGATTGGCCATGACTTCCTGAATCTGAGTTTGAACAATGGGAGTCACACGCTTATCAGATGATGGTTTTTTACCACAGGCAGTGATGATGGTGAGCAGAAGAATCAATAACAGCAGGGGTTTTAAATACATAAGTCACCTCAGCCGAAGCTTAGAAGTGACTTCAATGGTCAAGCAACGCTTAGTGCTCCAAAACTTTTGCACTATAGGAACAACCAATTCCCTCGAACTGGATCGTGACTTCAAGCACATCTTTTTGGCGGAGATAATCTTCGATTTGTCTTCTTAATGCATCGAGCTCAGCAATGCTCGTATTTAGACCAACTCGTATGTGAAGCGACATATTGAACTTACTCTCGTCAATCGACCATCCCTTTATAAGGTGAACGTCTTCAACATGAGAGTACTGAGTTATTGTCTTGCGGATGTCTTCAATAATTAACCCATCGGGGAAGCGCTGTAAAAAGATCAAACCAATGTTAATCATATTTTTATAAACACCCTTAAGAATGATCAACGAGATTAAGATCGAAAGGATTGAATCCAGAATGTACCACGGACGAAATAAAAGAATAATGCTAACTACCAAAACAGCGACCCAATTCAGCACGTCTTCAAGCATATGAAGAGAGATCATTTTAGAATTAAGTCCCTCTCCTTCTCTCAGCTTCAAAGCGGCAAAGGTATTAACTAAAATCCCCAGAAAAGCGAGACCGATCATCCCAGGGGCATAAACAGCTTCAGGATGTTGTAGACGCTGAATAGAGTCAACCAGCACATAAATGGAGCCACTTAGTAGAATCACGCCATTGATAAGGGCCGCAAGGAGTGAGAAACGCCTATAGCCGTGGGTAAATTTGTCATCGGATTTTTTGAGACTGAATTTTTCAGCAAAGTAGGAGAAAAGCAGAGCGAGACTATCCCCAAGATCATGAAGAGCATCGGAAGTAATCGCGACACTGTTCGTGTAGTATCCGCCAATAAACTCAACCACCGAAAATCCAGCATTAAGCGCAAAAGCAATCAGAATGCTATTACTACTTTTACTTTTGGTCATACTAACATTTTCTTGAGGTCATCATGACTAGGAATTCGCCCTGCCACTTTAACCACTCCATTGACAACGAGGGCCGGAGTAGACATGACTGAGTAGGAAAGAATTTTCTCTAGATCTGTGACTTTCTCGATAGAGATTTCAATCCCCAATTCCTTTGCTGCCTGCTCTGTGACTTCAGTCAGTTTTTTACACTTCGGACATCCAGTCCCTAAAATTTTAACTTCCATGGAGGACTCCTTTAAATAAACAAATAATCAAATGTGTTAAATAGATAGCCGATGATTATAATTCCAGCAGTGACTATCCCAGTAAATAAAACCAACAGAGGAGTTTTGATCACTTTCTTAAGCATAATAAGTGACGGAAGAGAAAGAGCAGTCACGGACATCATGAAGGCCAGAGCCGTCCCAAGGCCTACTCCCTTATTCACCAGCGCCTCAGCAATTGGTAGAGTCCCGAAAATATCAGCATACATAGGAACTCCCAAAAGTGTCGCGACAAGCACTGACCACCAATGATTTTTTCCAATCATGCCAGTTATAAAAGTTTCAGGAATCCAGTTATGTATCAGGGCACCGATTCCAACGCCAATTAGGACATAAGGCCAGACCCTTTTAAAAACATCCTCTACTTGATCTAAAGCAAAACGAGAGCGTTCCTGATTAGATAATTTTTCCGGCTCAATGGTAGCCATTTTATTCTTTAAAACAAAACCTTCAATATATTGTTCCATCTTGGCCTTGCTAATGATCACTCCACCAATAACGGCCAATACAATTCCCGTAATGACGTAGGCAATAGCTATAGGCCAGTTGAAAATACTCGCCAAAAGTATCACAGATGCAAGATCAACAAGAGGCGATGAGATGAGAAACGCGAAAGTGACTCCAATGGGAAGTCCAGCGTTGGTAAAACCAATAAACAATGGAATTGAAGAGCAAGAACAAAAAGGAGTTATGGTGCCTAAAAGGGCCCCCATAAGTTTCGCCTTTAATCCGGTCATGTTCCCCAGTATCCTCTTTGTTCTCTCTGGTGGGAAATAACTTTGAATCCAGGAGATTACAAAGATCAACACAGAAAGTAGAATAAAGATCTTAATTACGTCGTAGATAAAAAAGTGAACGCTGGCACCCAACTGCTTGGACGTAGGTAACTTAAATACATCCTCAACCAAGACCTTAACTAAACCATGTAGCCAGTCCATCCGTAGTAATTGTGAATTGAGCCACTTAAAAATATCCATTTAGCTTTCCAATTGATTTTTCATCTTTTTAATAAAGGATTCAATTTCCTCTCTGACTCGGCGATAAACTTTTAATATTTCTTCTTCATCCGTCATATGACGAGTCAAAGCTGGTGGATCCTGAAATCCCACATGGATAACTTTTGAGCCAGGATAAAATGGACAATTCTCATGCGCATGATCACAGACCGTTATGACATAATCAAATGTCACGTCAGGCAGCTCACCAGTGATTTTAGAATGGTGAGTAGAAAGATCCACGCCCACTTCTTTCATCACCTTGATCGCTCGTTCGTTCATGCCATGCTTTTTAGTCCCGGCAGAGTAGACATTAAACTCATGGCCCCAATATTTTCTGGCCCAGCCTTCGGCCATCTGTGAGCGACAGGAGTTACCAGTGCAAAGGAACATGATATTTTTTTTATTCTTCATACTCATCTGCTATTGTCGCATATTACATACTGTGCGAAAATTTATTTATGAATCATCGGCCAGCCGCAACAATATCCTTAATTCTGATCTCAGTTGCCGTCACACTTATGGCCCCCATCTTTGACTATTCGGTCTACGGCGTGAATGGGCATCCTACAGAGTGGCTAAGCTTTTTACCTGGTGACCCTTTTCGTCACAATGGTTTCAGTCTTGTGGTCTCACCCTTCCTCCACATAAACTTTCAGCACCTACTAACTAATCTGATTTTCTTCGCACCTGTGGCAATGATGATGGAGCGGAAGAAATCGGGCTTTTTCCTCGCCCTTAATTGTTTCTTGGTTCACTCTCAGGTTCTTTTGCTTTTAGTAATGGTGAATCATCTCTTCTCGTTAGATGGAAAAGCTTTTCTGGGAAGTAGCCATGTGATTATTGGTCTCTATACCTATTGGTCACTCGCCAACAAAAAGTATGGCATGCTTTTCTTTGCTCTACTCATCCTGGGTGTGGGACTCTGGCAATCACAAAGTCCCCTCACCCTACTTGCTCACACTCTGGGATTTATTGTCGGAGTGGAAATTTTACTTTTGGGCCGTCTTCGGGACAAACTTCGCTCGAAGAGCTCGCACTGACCCATCATCATCTGACACAATCCAGTAATCACCGGCGACAGTCACGTCGGCATAAGTTTTTTTCCACTCTGCCTGCTCTTTAGTGGGCTTCCAGTGCATCAGCACTTTTCCGTCATTTGGATCGAGCACATACAAGCCATTAGTCATAGAAGGATAAACCACTACGTGCCCGCGAGGATCGTAGCTAGCGCCTGCCAAAGATTTTGAATCTTTTAACTTGGCATCAAAGCACCAGAGATTACGTTTTGATTCAAGATCAAAGCGGCATACCAATCCGTGAATAGAAGTGTAGAGTATAGAATTATCCAAAACCTTCGGGGTTCCTGCTAAAGGATCAGTCGTGTTCATCGCGATGGTATGGGCCCCGGTCTTACGATCAAAACAAGAAATGTGACCACGCTCTGTTGGAAAATAAATTTCTCCTGCAACATAGCAGACGTTCTCCCCAATAACGACAGGACGCATCCAGCTTGAAGCCGCTAGTTCACGTTGCCATAAGATTTTACCCGTTTTGAAATCGAGAGCAGCAGCAAAACATTTGTTCTTTTTATCATCATCTTTTTCCCGGCCTGTCCCGATGTAGACCGTACCCTCGTCAACTAAAATGCCAGCATCCATGTGACCGAGGTTTACTTTCCACTTTCCTTGCATAGTGACGGGGTCAACAGCATGGAGCCCGTCAACTCCCCCCACTGCGAACAAGGTATTCTCACCTTCAAAACTTCCCACAACCGCTTGCGCTTCCGTGTGGCCAAGAGTTTGATAGCTGCCTTGAAAATTACCGCTCTTTAAGTCGAAACGGTAAATTCGGGCGTGGTGGGTATCATGGACACCTTCTCCAATATAGATGGAATTATTCCAGAGAGTCAGTTCAGAAGAGGCAGCAGTTCCAATATAAAAGGAGCGAATTTCTTTACCAGTGGTGAGTTCAAGCTCTCTGACAATACCGTAATCGTTCCCAAAAAAGACTCTGTCATTAGTCACAACAGCTGCGCGAAACGAGCCCTTGCCGGTATGAATACGCCAAACCTGCTCCAGACCTTCTGGAACATCGGCCTGAGATTTGCTCGACGTAAACAGAAACGGAACAGTTGGTACGTCAGAGTAATTGAGATCAGACTTTTGGGCGCGTTCTTTGGTTTCACTTTCAATCGTACTAATCAGTCTGGGATAGTTCGCCCACCACTTCCAGCCATGCATTCCCCCAAAGATCAGAGCATTCAGCGCAAAAGCACTGGCAAGAACTTTAGGTTTAAGAAGAACTTCTAATAATTTCTTAGGTCCTTCTAATTTAAGCTGAATTCCAAACAGAGCGGCAATAAAAGTCGCCACCACTGAAAGTCCCACACTCACTAGCGTAAGGGGAATCATGACAGTTGGTAAAATCATCGGCACTAATTCATTAGATGTTGTCATTTTTTACGCCCCCGTTATGGCCATCAAGCCAAATACGGTCTCCATTTTTTAAAATTTGAGTCGCTCGCGGAAGATTAATACTTGGCAGTCCGAGCTCCCTGGCCAGAATTGCACAGTGACTTAAAACTCCTCCCCTCTCAACAATCACCCCGCGCGAACGGGTAAAGAGTGCGGTCCACCCTGGATCAGTAGCAGGGGCAACGAGAATTGCGTCCTCGGGCCAGTTGGAAAAATCAACTTCAGACGGATCATTCACCACCCTAACAGTTCCCTTAACGACTCCGTGACTTAAAGGAATTCCGCGAAGGGAGCTACTGCTTATATCGATCTTATTAAGGCAGGCACCCACTTCTTGTTTTTTAAGAACGTCTGGAAGATAGATCCCTTTGTAAGCATCAAGTTCTTCCTTGCGTCTTTTGATTTTATTCTTAATTAAATCAAGTGAGCCTTTTTTACCTGCGAGCTCTTCTACTTCTTCAACAGTGACATGAAAGATGTCTTGGCCCAGGCCGACTCGTCTACCAAGCTCAAGGCTGATGTAGCGAATATGTGCGTACGGACGCAGAATTTCCATTTTCCACTGCTCGCGCAGTTCTAATAATTCTTTTAAAAAGCGCCATTCTTCAACTAAGACTGAATCTTTAAATGTTTTAAGCGAATGAATTTCAGCCTCAACATCAAAATCAGAATGAGTAACGGCATCTTTGGATTTCCCTCCTCCAAAAGCGGAGTCACCTAATTCTTCCCATCTTGGATGAGATAAATCCAGTTCTCCTGGGCCTCGGTGACCGAACCTTGAAAAGAAAAACTCTCTCTTCAGAGGCTCTTCCAAAGCACGTGAAAAATAGCGGTTCATTTCAAAGGTCGCTGTCTTGAGTCCCGCCCCCATCCAGCGCTGTAAATAGTCTTCCACTTTATCTTTGCCAACGACGCTAGATAAAACAGCACGAAGGCTCTGGTGAGTGGCCTCAATTAAAACCACTAAATTTAATGGCCACTTCAAACTAACGCGCGAGAAGTTTGCCACTTCTTTTTGCCAAATATTTAAAAGCTCTTCATCCTTCCAACTCGCATAGAATGAGCCATTTTGCGGACGCTGCATTTTATGTTTGAACTCGACTAATTCTTTGCGAGATTTTTCAATCCACGTGCGGCGATTGGTCGACATGTTCCAGCCGACACTCACCATGCGCCAAAGACTTTTAGGAGTATTTAAAATGCCGGTGGCACTAACTTTATACCATTCAAATTTAAGATGAGGCCTTGGACTTGGATCAATACGATAAGGAATTGGTCCAAAATACAAAGGAACCATTTTGGCCATGTTGATAAAGGCCCGACCAAACAGGCGGTCCATAATGGCCTCATGGGGAGAATATGATTTATCCGTAAATCCCAAATAGCCCAACTCCTGGAGAGAATCATCAAAGGCTCCACCCGGAGCAAAAGCACGCTTCCAAACTTCAAATGTTAAACGACTAGGCTGTCCGGTCCATTCAGCAAAAGTTTGTCCATCCCACCAGGTCTCCGTAGGATACGATTTGTTAATTCGTTCCAGCTCAGCTTGAAGATACATTTTTTGTTTTGTTTCCGAGCGAGCTGAAGTAATCGGTCTGGCCTGCAAAAGATAGACATTGGATTGAGCATCAATGGCCCACTCCATATCAATTTTCTGAGAAAGTTTTTCTTCGACTTTGGTTCCAAGTTCAAAAACTTTATCCAGGATAGTTCTAGTAAGAGGCCCCTCAGAAAGGTCAGTCTTTTTAAAAATCCGAAATGGATTAACTTGACCAGAGACCAAAGATTCACCAAGACCTTCAACGTACTCGAGAACAGCTCCCTCCTCGGCACGTGTCGGGTTTACTGAAAAATAAACTCCGGCATATTGGGCGTTGACCATGACTTGGAGAACGACGTTCATGGGAACATCTTTTTTCTCGCCCATGAAAAATTGCCGGTAACTTTGAGAAGCTTCGCGGTCTATGGATTTAAAACAGGCCTTTATGGCATTTTTTAATTCTTCAACCGTTTTAACATTAAGAAAGGTTTGATTTTGTCCTGCAAAACTCATCTCTTCAGAGTCTTCTCCAAAAGCTGAAGAGCGAACCGCTAAAGGAACTGAAACTTGCTCGATCCACCAAGACTCAATGCGCTTCCAGTCTTGTTCGGTCTCAGGCAGGTGAGAAAGTATCATTCCAGCGGGAACTGGCAGATTATTTTGCGCCATCATCGCCAAAACGTAGGCTTTCGAACCCACAAAAGTATGGGTCTTTTCTAGTTCACGAAAATCCAAAATCATAAATAACTCCGTTAAGAATGCACTGAATCTATCAAAACGGGGTTGCAAATTACCTGATATAGGTCAGGTATTATAGATTAAAACATATCTCAGATACTTAAAGCTCCATATAAGCACGCCTAAGGCGAGCATGATGGAGGAATAGGCAAGATGGGTCAGGTACAATTCAGGCAGAAGAAAAGCGCTGACGCGAGTAGCGGCTGCCAAAACAATAAAAAAAGAAAACACATAAAGAATTTTACCTTTTTCCAGGTTGCTATCTTTTGGACCATGTGACTGGAGGACACGGGTTGCAATCAGCAGACTCAGCATCACAATCCCGTTGATAAAAAAAGAGTGACTGATGTGGATCATTCCATCAGACCAAAATGCCTTAACCAGAAAACTAAAAGTAATTAGCCAGCCGGAAATCCAGATACTCCAGGAAAGGGCAGTCTTAGTCTTGGGTGCGTTCCATAAATTCCAGTAAAAAATCGCAACTATAAAAACAACAGCGGCCCGAATGATGTGCGCCAAAAAACCATCTAAAAAATAACTCACTACAAAAGTAATCATCAAAGAAAGAAAATAAACCGGTTTCGACTTTAAAAGGGATACTGTTTGTTCATATTTTTCTTTTTGTGCAGCAACAATTATCTGGTGGCCCAAAATCCCCGGAATTAATCGACTGCCTACACCCAAGATGATGGAGGCAATGGCACCTTCATAGTGAATATGTTTAAACAGATCACCATCAAAAAACAAACTTGCCAGCGCTGAGATAATCCACAAGAGAAGTCCCACAAAGATAAAAACAAAACTATAAGGAGGATTCTCCTGACGTTTACTCATACGGGGCAATACGAAAGAAAAAAGAACCAATGGTTGCAAAGCCGAACAAATAAAAACGCCGCCGGCCATATCTGCTCTGGCGTAAAAGACACCTAAAATCGTTACCAGCAGGTAGATGAAAACCTCAATTTTTGATGCAGTGTTAGTTTTTGAAAACTTAGGGATCGCCGTCATCAAAAATCCACCGATGAAGCACCCGGAAAAACCGTTCAACATCAGGTAGCGATGAAGTGTCACCGGATAGTCGGCAGCGGACCAAATTAAAGGGAGCCAAACAAGTGCTCCCCACAAAAGGAATAGCACTCCCAACGGAAAAAAAAGACGATAGGGTTCTTTCTGGGAATGATTCAAATATTTTAGCATCGAATATTAGCCTATCAAAAAAATCTCCCAAGTGGTATAAGGATCTTGAGGTACCTTCTTGCTTCCAAATTCTGAAACCCCACTAACTAAGCACCTAAGAGATACTGAGTTTTGGTTCGACCTGATTGTTTTGGCAATTCTGTGGTTATTAGTTCTCTACGTTCCTAAAGACTTTTTTCTTTTTAATCATTCATCCTTGGTTGATATTCTGAAAATAGTCGCCCTCATCGCCTCTCTTGAAGTAATGGGATTTTTTTCCTGTCATCTCATGGGAAACAGGGCCGGACTTTTATTACAAGGATTTTTAGGCGGATTTGTTTCAAGCACCATGACTTATCTCAGATTCACAAAGAATCAGGATCTGAAAGACAAACATGCAAGAACAATATCTCGGGCCCTCATCTTGTCTACAATCGCGATGCTGATTGAGGGGATATTTATTGTTGTAGCCATTAATCCCTTTGCGACAAAAATCATCAGACCTCTCATAGTGCAAATAGTATTCCTCATCATTGCAGCGTTTATGATTAAGCGTCCGCCGGGAGAGACCAACACTCACATGACCACAATTGAAATTGAAGAACCGATCATTTGGAAGAAGGTGCTCTATTTTTCAACTTTTATCATCACCTTGATTTTCCTGATGAGATTTATAAGTGAACAATTTTCTCTGCCTTATCACTGGACATCATTTCTGATTTCCTTATTTGAATCCCATGCCGTATTAGCGGCAGCGATGACGGAATTCCAAGGGACTCACCAGATCAGGGAAGCCCAGCTGATAATTATTTTAGTTTTAACTGGAAATGTCTTAAGCAAGACGATTTTTATTTTAAAAGCAGACAACAAGGCCATTCGCTGGCCATTGTTTGTCTCTCTCTACGGCTCTTTGCTCGCAGCGGTCATATCAGACTTGATTTAATGCCTTTTCCACAGCTTTAACAATCACAGGATCCATTGGGTCAATGTCGGGAGAAAAACGATCACTGATCCCGCCCTCCCTATTAATCAGAAATTTTTCAAAGTTCCATTTAATATCATTTGGCTTCCCAGTGAGGAGACCCTTTTCTTTTAATCTAGGCATCAGCGTGCTGCCTTCTTTGAGTGTCGCTTCTGGTTTTGTTTCAGTCAGAAAACTATAGAGTGGGTGCTGCCCCTCGCCTTTAACCACGATTTTTTGAAACATAGGAAATTGGACTCCAAAATTCATGGTGCAGAATTGCTGGATATCTTCATTGGTGCCTGGCTCTTGCGCCAAAAACTCGTTAGCAGGGAATCCCAGCACCACTAAGCCCTTGTCTTGATAGAGCTGATAAAGCTTTTCAAGACCTTCATACTGGGGAGTGAGTCCGCACTTTGAAGCGACATTCACCAACAATAATACTTTGCCCTTGTATTCATTAAGGGAAACTTCTTTCCCACTGATTTGGTTAACTTTAAAATGGTAAATTTGATTCATACTTATACACTCCGAATTTGTTTTCTTCATCATATATTCCAACACTTAAAATGTCGCCTAGAACATCCTTCCCTCTTTAACTCGTCATTACATTATGACATAATGTAATGACGAAACCCGCATCTAGCCTCTGATTCACGTTTTTTGTTTCCTTCAAATACATTCATTCACTAATAAAGGACTGTTCATGAAAGACAATCTTGGAAGTGATTATTTTTTGTTGGCCCATGTGGATACTGACAAAGCCAAATATAGTAGAAGCCTAGAATTAGGGATTGAGTTCAAGAACGAAATCGATGCCTGGAATAAGATGGCTTTCAAGTTCCGCGGAACACGTCGGAATGATATTAAATATGCTCATAAAGATCTACGCCCTTTCGTGTACAGCATGAGATCCAGCATCGAGTAATTAGAAAAATTCTCCAAACTGAAATCCCATCTGGAGAATAATTTCTGGTCTATCATCAAAGCTGGTAGAGTCCACCACGAAAGGAACGTAGACCATTTGTAATCTAAGTCTCTCAAGCACACTGAAAGCAACAAAGAGCTGTGCTGTTAAACCGGAGCAAGCGGCGGAGGACTCCTCCGCCAAATCCGCATCACAAGCGTCTGAGCCAAAATTATCTTTAGGTGAAAGAACATACCCGGTCCTGGCGCCCACGTGCCACTGCCAGACAGCGGTATTGAGCTGTAGTGGTTCATACTCCAGACCAACCATCGGAGTAAAGGCCAAAATGTCTTGGGAGCGACTCAAGAGGCTCGAAAACCCATTAATCATGCCGGTAAAATTGTATCGGAATGAAGCAGTCGTGAAGTAGCGTTCACGAATGATTCTCGAATACCCCATTTCCGGCGAGGTCCCATAGTTTGCATACCAGAATGCCTCTAGTGGACTGTAGTGCAGATAATTTAAACTTGGCCTGATTGCATAGTTTAAATTTTTGTGCACTTTCTCCGGTTGTCTGGCGGCAAATTCCTTTAAAAGTTTAGTCAGGCGATTTTTTAAATAAATTTTGCCATACCTTGCATCTTTCTTTTTGAGTCCAAGATCCCTATAGGTAAATTCATGGGCCCCAAGATAATCAAAGATTTCACCAAAGTCTGGTGCGAAGTGCCCCTTCTGGATCCGATACTTCGCCAACTCCGCAAGTATCCTCAAATTAGGATCAATGGCACAATTCGAATTCATGACTAATTTGTCTTTGAAACAATTATACTCTTTATCCTTAGAACTCATTGTTTTTGAATTATTTTCTCCATCATAAATACCGAGATAAAAATCGGACTTCCTGAAGTCTGATTCAAAAAAACCCATAAAGGCATAGAGCGGCTCACTGACAAGAGGATAATGTTTCTGATTCGTCTTTAAGTGATCTTCAAGGTCAGGATATTTCTCAAGACTCTTTGCCAATTCAAAGATCCTCGCCTGCATCATGAAATTATAAAAGAGAGTTGAGAACTCTTTGAGAACACCTTGAGGCTCTTGGGATTTTTTTTCAACAATTTCTTTATGACCGATCAAGGGTGAAGAAGCATTGATGTAGTACAATTCAAAATTTTTATCACTTGAATTCTGAAGGAGGGTTTCATAAGCATAACCAACCGGACCATTGTGGTAAATTCCCCCATCAAGGAATTGCTGCTTTTTAGTCAATGTGGATTTACATCCAGTAAATATCTCACCAGGCTTTAGAAAACAAAATTCTATGGGATAAGGCTCGAACGCGCCTGGAAATGCTGACGAGGCCTGAATGAGTCCTAAAAGGATTTCCATATCTTTCTCTGGAGACTCTCCGACCGGTAAGTAACTGCGGTAAGATCTTTTATCCTTGTGCTTTGAATTTTCGACGAGGGGAAATTTACCTGGTCCTTGTCCACGAATGCGCACAGAAAAAAATTCCGGCTGACGAACAATTTCCAACCCTGGCTTTAATTCATCAACCAAGGGTTCCTTACGGGTAACAGCAACCCCAAAATGTAGGTCACAACTTTCCTTAAATCCTTCCACCCACCTTTCTCTCAGCTCATTAAAAAGCGGCTCAATCGATTGTCGGTCAAAAAGTGAGGGAACGTTTGGATTTCGAGTCTCGAGTTGATTAAGTCCGATAGGTATCCACATTTTCCACAAAAGATTTGATTCACGGCTGGAGATTCTGAATCCACAAAGATCAAAGACTCCCAATAGCCCATTGATACTTCCCGCAGACGCCCCGTAGACAACCTTCGTCTCCTTGGCCAATTCTTCTCGATTTTCTGAAATGAGTGAATACAAAACACCCGCTTCGTAGCTTCCGAGCGAAACTCCACCACTTAAGGCAAAGCCCTTGTCTTTTGCCATAGTGATCATTGGGAGAAATAAGATGAATAAAAGAATCAATGACTTCATGCAATTGAGTCCTGTTGCCACGTCGATAATTTCTTCAAAGATTAAGCAAATTGAAGGCCAGCATCCAAGTCACTGAATTATGGGCCAAAGCAAAGTGACTGGGGATATTTGCCCAACCACTGAAATAAAAAATGTAATTTCAGTCACTTGGCAATAAGGCTCAACCAAATAGTGGTCAATAAAGACCATTACTTGGTAGTTATGAACCATAATTTGGTCTATAATAACCATAATTTGGTAGTTATCGAGGTCACTATGCTTGAAAAATTATTGGGTAACAAAAGTGCTTATTGGGTCATGCTTTATCTATATCACTACGGAGAAGTCTATCCGAGTCTTATCGCAGACTCTCTTCAAACCTCCCTCAATCCAATCAAGGGCCAGTTAAAAAAATTATCAGATGCAGGAATCCTATCACGAAAAAAAATGGGGAAAATGAATTTGTATTTCTTTAACGAGAAGGCTGCAATCGTTAAGCCATTAAAAGAAATGATTGCTATTGAATACGACAATATTAATCAGGCCGATAAAAATAAACTATTCAAACATAGAGCACGTTCACGTCGTGAAGGTAAGCCAGTCATTGCATGATAAATTTTAGAAACTGTACTGAAGAAGAATTGTGGAAGTATGTGGCGGCCCACCTTGAATCGAAAGGTCTTGAAGTAGTTCTAGTAGGCGGAGCAGTGGTTTCAATTTATTCTAAAGGAAGTTACAAGTCTGGGGACCTGGATTTTATTGTCACGTCTCTCTTTAAAGAAAAACTACCAGCTTATATGAAAGAGATTGGATTTAAAAAAGATGTAAAGGGCAGCCTTGGTCGTCTGTACAGGCATCCAGAATGCACACACTTGGTTGTCGAATTTCCATCTGGTCCTGTATCTATAGGTGAGGATTACCACATAGTCCCATCTGAACAAACTTATGCTGGACAGAAAATTAAAATTTTATCTCCAACTGATTGTATCATTGATAGGCTCGCCTCCTATATGTACGCAGAGACTGGGCCAAGCAAGGAACGCAAAACACTTGAACAGGCGATACTTGTCGCCAAGGCTCAACCCTACAATCTGGATCGGATAAAAAAATGGTGTGAAGATGAGGATCACCCTGAAATGTTTGATCTTTTTATAGCCGAATTAAAAAAATAGCCCATCCAACAGTTTGAGTCATCATACATTCCTGACGAATTATAAAATGCTGCTATAATTGCCCTATGAAAGAAAAAAAACAAGATAGCGACATGAAACTCGCCTCTCTTCTGAGTGTCATCGTTGGAATTCTCCTACTGGGTTTTAAATTCTACGCGTATCACATTACCAACTCTCAATCCGTCTTTTCCGATGCATTAGAGAGCATTGTTAACGTCGTCGCTGGAATCATCACCTTTATCGTTATCATCATTTCCCTTCAACCTGCAGATAAAGAACATCCATACGGGCATGGTAAAATAGAAAGCATGGCCTCCACTTTTGAGGGAGGAGCGATTCTACTTGCTGGTGTCTTGATTATTATCCAATCCGTTCAAGCTTTCTTTCATGGATCTCACATTGAAGAAATTGATTCAGGAATTTTAATTGTAGTGGGTGCCGGTCTGGTGAATGGGATCCTCGGCTTTTTTCTTTATTCCCGTGGCAAGAAACATTACTCGGAGTCTCTGAAATCCAGCGGCATTCACCTCATGACTGACACACTTACCAGCGTTGGTTTAGTTGTGGGACTTCTTCTGGTCAAGTTTACAGGCCTGCAATGGATTGACCCTATTGTGGCGATTGTATTTGGTGGGATGCTCAGCTTTGCAGGAGGAAAAATCCTCATTCGCTCGGGAAATATCTTGATCGATGCCTCAGACACCGAAACCATGAAACTATTAGTAACGTTATTTGAGAAACACTACCGGCCAGGCATTATTCAAATTCATTTTGCACGTGTGATCCGCAGTGGAAGCCACCATCACATTGATTGCCACATGATCATCCCTGAATTCTGGTCAGTTTCAGACGCCCATGATTTCACTGAGGATTTTGAAAAAAATATCATCACCGATTACCCAGTCGCCGGAGAACTCCACATCCATCACGATCCATGCCGAAGAGCTTATTGTGAGACTTGCGAATTATCCAATTGCCCAATCAGGCTTACCACTTTCACAGGACGAGAGGCATTTACTTTCGAGGAAGTGGCAGCTCCTATGCAAAAAAAATGACCATCCGAGGATGGTCATTTTTAGCTCACGTTGTAATTTTAGAATGTGGTTTCCCTTATTCTTTTTCTTACTTATGATTAGTTTTACCCAATCACCGTGAACTTGAAATCATTTTAGAACTCCTGATACCCGTTGTGCATTCTCTTTATTCTGAATTGTTCCGCAAGAGATAGTGAACTAAATCAATTAAAATGAAAGCAGAAAACCCAATCTAATTTCCGTATGCTTCTTGTTATATTCCAGCAGGTTTTCCGCATATCCTTCAAACCATTGGAGATAGAGCGCAGGATTAAAATCAGAATCTATAAAATTATAAGTTGCACCGAGTTCTATTCCACCTTGGTCAAAGTCATACACTTTGGAACCGGCATAGGTTCGCATGGTGAAATCAACTCTATTATCCCACATGGTCACAATGTCTGTGATGAATGCATTGAGGTGCCAGTAACCAAGATGATCGACGATGTCTTTATTGGTTTTATCCTCGTTGTAAATAGTATGAATTTTTAGAACAGAGCCAATCGTATTACGATTTAACTTGGTTAAGAAAGTTGCTCTGATAAAGAGTTCATCCAGTGACCTGCTATCTGCCTCTTTTTGCCCATTGGAAAGATGCCAATACCCCACATCAATTGATTTAATAAATTTAGTTTCAGTATCGAGAACGCGGTAGAACAATTCGGGCCTGTAGTTAACGTCTTTGAAGGGTTTGGATTCATCATAAACTGACCAAAACATGAGCTGAGTATAAGCAAGGTACAAGTTGTAGCTTTTGGACAATCGATATTTAAAGCTGTACTGGAGCTTTAAATCATCCTCACCAAATATAAAATAGGTAGTCTCATGAAAAGAAAACTTCTCCGTGGAGACTGCGCCAAACACACGATTAGCCAATTGATCACTCATTTGGGCCTGAGCACTGTGAACAAAACAGATCAGTAAAAGACAGAGAATTTTGAGCATTTTTGTCCCGGTTTTTTATTTAATCCAAATACTTGACTAAGTCATTCTAGCTTAAATTTTATTAAGTCTCATATAATATCTCCGAAAAGACACACTCCGAGCAATTAAATCACGAGATAACAGAATGAAAAAACAGAATCTAGCATCCCACTTCTCTACAATTGTTATGTTTGGATTTCTGGCACTCGCCTTCTCTTGCCAACCTAAAAAAGAGAAGTCACCCGTGGCAACCCCGAGTGGAAGCACAGGAACTGATTCGGGAAGCGGCACCACCACTACACAAGGTGACTTTGGGATTATCTTTGTGAGTACCACTACCTTTGACGGTGGGGCCGGGCTCGCAGCAATGGATGCCGCTTGCGCCAGTGAAGCAACAACAAAAAATTTCACCGGCATTTTCAAGGCCCTAGTAAGTGACGGAGGCAACCGCAAACTCGGTGGGTCCGATTGGCCGCTCTCTCCCTTAGGAGAATACCGCCGAGAAGATCTCACAACTGTGATTGGCTCAACAGACTCTGGCAGCGAATTAGGTTTTCCGCTCACAAACAGTATAACTGCCACAGCAAAATATCCTTGGACGGGATTTTCGGTAGACTCCAGCAATGGTTGGCTTTTTACCTCTGGCACTTGTGGAGTTTGGACTGATAATTTACCACAATTCGGAAATAATACTTCGGTCTACGGGAATACAGCACTCTCAAATTATGTCGCCTTCACAGATCCATGGTCAAACCTGAGTGAGCATTCACCATTTAGCTATTATCCCTACGACGTGAACGATCAACTGCCAAACACTTTATGCGACTCACTTCATCCCGTGATCTGCGTCCAAAAATACACTAAGCCACTGCCGTCCGGAACCAAGAAGGTCATCTTCCGCTCCACCACCACAATTGCAGGTCATTCAGGTGTTCCTATCTTTGACCAAGTCTGCAGCGCTGATGCAGTAACTAAAGGTTTAAGTGGCACCTATAAGGCGATGGTTTCTACCAGTAACAACTTTATGAGCGCGGTCCCTCAACGTCTGGCCTGCACAACAGCGGATTGTTCGGGTGGAGCTGCAGAAAATGTCGACTGGGTTTTACAACCAAATACCCAGTACGTGCGCGAAGGGGCGACCGTTTATACCGATTATATCGGTACCACCAATGCTGCCGGTATTTTTACTTTCCCATTTAATGCAACTTTGCTTGCTGGCGGAGGCACCTTCTGGACTGGTCTCGGCAACGCTTGGACGAAGTCGATTCCATTTCCTAATGGCGGGACCTGTGGCGACTGGGATGAACCATCATTCGAAGGAACTTTGGGTGATGGAGGCCAGCTTGGTAATTTGTCCATCAGCAATGGCTACTCGGGTTGCTCGACCCCTAGACACTTACTCTGCGTTCAGCAGTAAATCTGAGTCAGTCATCCTAAAAGGATGACTGCTCTTGAACTGTTCCAACAAGATAACGCGCTTCATTTAAATTACGCATTGAGATTAATGAGTAGCGCTTTGATTATTATCATCAATAAAAGTAAATAGGTCTTCGTGATTCTTTAAGTAAGGATAAAAAATATGCGTAATCTTATTTTTCTTTTAACCTTCTTCTCTGTCTCAGTTTTTGCACAAACCACACTTACAGAACCGGCCCAACCTACAACTGTAGTCACTAGCAATAATCCTGTGTTTCCCCTTTGCCCCGTACCTCCGAAATGCCCAGACTGTGCCAGACTCTTGGGGACTACTGAATCTCTGCGTGATGAATCGAACCATACGCTGATGGTAGGTTACCAATACGTGAACACCTGGGTAGTAGGTAAAACAGCTTATTCATATTCCTATGTCGCCGGCCGAACTTGGTCATTTGAATTAGAATATGTGACGTCAGAAAGAGCAGTTGAAATTGGTAACTTTGAATTAGGAAACATCCAAGAAGATAGATACACTTTTTTTGCTAAATATTATCTCAACAATAGTTTTCATTTTTCTTTTGGTCCTTACTTTTATCAATACAAGATTGATACCGCAGGAAGCTTGAAGAATGTGGCCAATCAGGATTTTAATGACAAATGGGACCTGACCGGTCTAGGGGCTGCATTTGCGTTCGGTAGTAGATGGCAGAATAGCTGGGGTCTAACCTGGGGTCTTGATTGGGTGAGAATGAACTACCCACTGGCCACCACCTGGTTGAACAAGGACACTGGGGAGGTTGAAACAACCACAAAAAATGATGCTGACAATTCTTTTGAAATACTTAGAAAGATTCCAACCTTCGCCTTCTTCACGGTCAATATTGGTTATACGTTCTAGCCCGATCAAATCAGTACGTTAATTAGAGTATAATTTTAAATTAAGTCCTACCGATTAGACCAAATATGAACAGATTCATTGTAGTCTTATTGTTCCTAATCGTCGGATGCCAGTTTAGTGGTTCCAAAAATACTGCAAAACTGCATATCACATCCTCATTTTTAGTTTCTGGTCAGGCCGGAGGCACAGTTCTCTACCTCGTCAATAAAGACCTCAAAACACAAAGATCAATTGTTGTCGAAAGCAATCAAATCTCCGTTGATCTAGTCAATGGCAACTGGGATTTTGCTCTCTTGTCTTGGGATGGCTCCACACCCATGACTGGAGCACTTAAATGTGCGCAAAAATCAGTGACTCTAGCAGATACAGATACTGAAATCAAAATGGCCTTAACAGCAGCGGCCTGTAATGATGATTATTTTTCCCCCGCTAGTTTGCGCACGGGAGGACAAATAAAACCTCTCAGATTGGTAAATTGTCAGGACTCCTCAACCGCCACATCTGGCAGCAACTGTGATTCGCTTGATCGTGGATTTGCTGAATCCTACAAAGTAAAAATCCTCCCGCATAATGAATTAAATGTTGCAGTTCTAGATTCAATAAATTTAGAACAATCAACTCCACTTGAATCGGGATGTATTTCCAGCGTTAGTAACCCCAGTTCAATCACGGCGGCGAATTTAATCATTCCATTTGGTAGTGTCAATTTTCGCCCCACTGTCTTAATTGAAGCCTTCAGTGATTCTGGCTGCGCAAATGATAAAAGGAAATATTTTTTTCCTGCGGGGTTAAATTACTCGGTAAGTACCAAAGATATTGCTCGGACAATCAGCTCTACCAGCTATGGAGATGTATTCATTGAATACGGAAAGTTTTGGCTATCCGGCACTTTTAATTTTGGAACGATTTTAGTGGACAACAGTTCAAGTCAGTCTTTAGTGATTAATAATGCAACTTCTGCAACCTTAAATAATTTTACAGTATCGGTACCCGCGCCATTTTCAGTGAATAGCAGCACCTGCGGAACAACTATTCTCAAAAAATCTACGTGCGTTATCAACATACTTTTTAGTCCAACAATTGCGGCGAGCTACTCCCCTGCACTCTCATTGAGCTATACTGTGAATGGAGTGTCAAAAACTACCACTCAGCCACTGACCGCGCAGGCGGCCAATAATTTACCGCCCGTTGCAAACAACATCTCTCCAGCTAGCTTCATTGAGGACGCTCAATCAATTATCACTTTGAATTACAGCGATTTTGAAAGTGACCAGGCCACAAATTGTTATCCCACTGGTCTGACTAATGTTTTTGTCTCTCAGCCTTGTACCTGTACCACTGGCGTATGCACAGTTGGAGTAACGGGTCTATTTAACTATTATGGTGCTGCCAGTTTTTCTTATACAGTGACTGCGAATAGCGCGTCGTCGAATAGTGCAACTGTCACCCTCTCGATTTCATACGTGAACGACTATATAAGCCTACCGCAAAATATTAGTTCCTACACAAGTGTCGCAAGCAGTGCAACGAATGCAGTCTTCGCAGTAGGTACTAGTGGTATTTATTCGGCCAACCAAGGTGGTCTATCCATTTCCAACGACTCCGGTACGAGTTTTAAAAATAGAACGGCGTCCAACGGTCTAGGTAGCAATGCAGTTAATGATGTTTTCGTTTTGGGAAATAACGTTTATGCGGCAACATCAAATGGTCTTTCGATCTCCACCAATAGTGGTTCTAGTTTTACCAATAAGACGACAAGTAACGGACTCGGTAACAATAGTGTGACTGAAGTTTTTGTTGATGAGACAGGAACGATCTATGCGGGCACAAGTAATGGCCTCTCTATATCTACAAATGGAGGAACAACCTTTACTAATAAAACGGTCAGTAACGGTCTTGGAACCAACATTATCAACGGAATATTTGTAGCGTCCAATGGGAATGTCTATGCCTCGACAGGAGGTGGGTTATCAATTTCTACAAATAGCGGAACAAGTTTTATCAATAAGACATCAAGTAATGGACTAGGCAGCAACACTGTTTATGGTACCCATGTCGACGGTACGGGGAAAATTTTTGTTGCGACCAGTAATGGTCTTTCAATATCAAGCGATGGCGGATCAAGCTTTACGAATAAAACCACTTCCAATGGTCTAGGAAACAATCTGGTAAATTCGGTCTTCGTTGATGGCAGTGGAAATATATATGCAGGAACAATCTCCGGTCTTTCCATTTCAACAAATTCGGGAACGAGCTTTACCAATATCTCATCTAACGGTTTAGGCAGTTCCAACATTACAGATATCCTCGTTAAAGGGGATGGAACGATTATTGCGGCGACCAGTGGGGGTGTTTCTATTTCCACCAATTCCGGTTCCAGCTTCACTAACTTAACTTCCACCAACGGGCTTGGAGGAAATTATGTTACTGGTTCGACTGTTGACAGTACTGGAAAGATTTATGCAGCCTTTATCGGCGGAATTGGGATCTCATCCAATGCCGGAGCTAGCTTTTCAATCAAAGCCTCGTCAGATGGATTACCCACGACTAATATTCTGGGTGTTCATGTAGACACCGACGATATAATTTATGTAAGTACCGGAGCGGGTCTCGCGATTTCCACCAATGGTGGCACCAGCTTCACTAATAAAACGACTTCTTCTGGACTGGGACACAACAGTGTTTCTGAAGCATTCGTTGACATTAACGGAATCCTCTACGCTGCAACGGATGGCGGGTTATCCATTTCAACCAATGGAGGAACGTCCTTTTCAAATAAAACGAATGCACTCAATGGATTGGGCAATAATTTGGTCAATGGAGTTTTTGTTAACCCCAGCGGAACGATCTTTGCCGCCACGAATGGGGGC
>JAIFLR010000134.1 GCA_020048985.1 Halobacteriovorax sp.
AAAGTAGAATCGAAACCAAAATCAAAAAGAAAACAAAGCTCGTTCCACAACGTGGATGGAGGGTTGTAAACTTTCTGGCATTTTCCACAGTCAAATCTAATCCAGCTTCAAAAGTGGCAATCGATTTGTGTTCGGCACCATGATATTGGAAAACACGGTAAACATCCTTCATAAAAGAAATGCCCCAAATATATCCAATAAAGATAAGGGCCTTGACCGCGCCATCAACGGCATGGAAGGCAAAACTATCAAGCGTCCAGTTCTGACCTAAAAGATCTCCAATGCCAAAAGCAATAGCGTGAGGAGCAAAAACGAACAATCCAATCCCGAAAGCAAAAGAGACCGCCATTGTTAAAAACGTAGCGATATCAACTTTTTCTTTTTTCTTTTGTGAAGCCTCGAATTCCTCAAGAGTTTTACCTTTTTTAAGGGCCTTCTCTTTTTCTTCTTCGGCCATCGCAATATTGGCAGAGTAGTTTAATGAAACAATTCCATTGGCCATAGTTTCAACCAACATCAAAACCCCACGAAGAAATGGCTTCTTCATAAAGTTTAGTTTTTTGGTGATTCCATACCACTGGTCACGACGTAAACGAATAGTACCATCAGGCTTTCTGACAGCTACAACGAATGCGTTCGGAGAACGCATCATAACCCCTTCAATCACGGCCTGACCGCCGATTGAAGTGTATTGTTTAGCAAGGATGAGAGCGATTCTGTTTAGCGTTTTTTTCATTATGAGTTCAATTTATCCAAAAATGCAGCGTTAGTTTTAGTGTCCTTGATACGCTCAAGGATGAATTCCATTGAATCCATTGTGTTCATCGGGTTAAGCACACGGCGAAGTACAAAGATTCTCTGAAGATCTTTATCTTTAACCAAAAGGTCTTCCTTACGTGTTGAAGACTTGTTGATATCAAGACATGGGAAAATACGTTTTTCCATAAGTTTACGATCAAGTTGAATTTCTGAGTTACCAGTACCTTTGAATTCTTCAAAGATCACTTCATCCATTCTTGAACCAGTATCAATTAGCGCCGTAGCAATAATTGTGAGTGAGCCACCGTTTTCAATGTTACGAGCAGCACCGAAGAAACGTTTAGGTTTATGAAGGGCGTTTGAATCCACACCACCCGAAAGGATTTTACCAGACGGCGGAACAACAGTGTTATATGCACGAGCAAGACGAGTAATTGAATCTAGTAGGATGACAACGTTTTGTTTTGCTTCAACCAGACGTTTAGCTTTTTCAATTACCATCTCAGCGACCTGAACGTGACGAGTTGCAGGTTCATCAAATGTAGATGAAACAACTTCAGCACGAACGTTACGCTTCATATCTGTAACTTCTTCCGGACGCTCATCAATCAGAAGGACGATAAGTTTTGTATCTGGGTGGTTATCAGAAATTGAGTTGGCGATATCCTGCATAAGCATGGTCTTACCAGCTTTAGGCGGAGCAACGATCAAACAACGCTGACCGAAACCTTGAGGAACAAACATATCGATCACTCGAGTTGAATAGTTCGTAGGTTTTGATTCAAGATTAATTTTTTCTTCAGGGTAAAGCGGAGTTAAGTTATCGAAGAGAACAGTTGAACGGTGTTGCTCAGGATCACGAAAGTTAATGTGGTTAACTTTAAGAAGTGCAAAATAACGTTCACCCTCTTTAGGAGTACGAATCTGTCCTTCGATCGTGTCACCGGTACGAAGACCAAAGCGGCGGATCTGAGAAGGTGATACGTAGATATCATCGGCACCAGGAAGATAGTTATAAGAAGGAGATCTTAAAAATCCAAAACCGTCCGGAAGAATTTCAAGAACACCGTCACCAAAAATTTCTTCATTGTCTTTTGAATGTTTAGTCAAAAGAGAGAAGATAATCTCGTGTTTTTTGAGACCGGCAGCATTCTCAATTTCAGCGAGCTCAGCCATTTTGGTTAGTTCTTCGATGTTTTTTTCACGCAATCCGCTCAGATGCATTTGGACTCCACGGTAATGTTAATTAGATTTCTTGTTATTTCGATCATCATTTTTTGAATTTTGGGGAATTTATATAACGCGAATCAACTTGTTGAATTAAAACTATCTTATCTTGAAAGCCGAGGAAGTCAATTTTTTGTTTTAAATCCAGGGAATTATGCAACATATCAAATACTTATTGAATCAGAGGAATCTGATTCAATAAGTATTTAAATAATAATTATCTTACTCTATCAGCGCTAACTTTTTCCCAGTGAGCATCAGCTTTCTTAATGTTTTCTTCAATTTTGGCAAGAAAGTTGTCGCGTGCTTCGGCCGAAGAGAAAAGGTAGCACTTGCCCTTGTAATCCACTTTGAATTTTTCATCGCCTTTCACTTCTAATTTTTTACATAATCCATTTGCACAAAGTCCACCATAGGCTACCGCCTCTTTTGCTTCAGCTTTGCTGCAAGATTCTTCTTTGGCGCAAGAAGATTTATCAGTACATTTCTTCTTGTGTGAGCAGGCACCGAGGGTAACCAAAAGAAATAGGCTCAATAGAATTTTCATCATTGTCTCCAAGTATATAAAATAGTTCCCACATAATATTCCATTCGCCCGACAAGAGTAACAAATTTAATTGGCCAAATTTGACACAGGCGTATCTTTTACGTATCATTACATCATGCGCAAGATTATTCACCTTGATATGGATGCCTTTTTTGCTGCCGTTGAGATGCGGGACAACCCCGCCCTAAGAAATGTCCCCATGGCAGTGGGTGGCTCCAAAGATCGCCGAGGAGTTCTCTGTACCTCAAATTATGCCGCCAGAAAATTTGGCGTCCGTGCCGCCATGCCCACTGCTCATGCACTTAAACTTTGCCCTCAGCTGGTGCTAGTGAAACCCAATTTTCATAAATACTCCGAGGCTTCAGAAAAGGTGTTTGAAATTTTTCATGAATTTACAGATTTCGTGGAACCCATGTCGCTGGATGAAGCCTATCTCGATGTATCAAACTCTACAGACTTTAAAGGCTCTGCCACTTTGATAGCACAGGAAATAAGAAAACAAATTTTTGAACGCACAAATCTTACGGCCTCTGCTGGAATTGCCCCTAATAAGCTTCTGGCAAAACTAGCGAGTGATATTAATAAACCGAATGGTTTATTCACAGTGAGCCCCAATTTGGTTGATGGATTCATTGAGAAAATGCCCATCGAAAGAATTTGGGGCATAGGAAAAGTCACAGCTAAAAAAATGAATGAAATGGGCATAAAAACCTGCAAGGACATGCAAGGTTACACTCGCTCGGAATTGATCCACCTCTTTGGAAAATTCGGGGACATGCTTTTTGACTTCTGTCGCGGAATTGATGAACGCGAAGTTGAAACGGAATACGAACGAAAATCTTTGGGAACTGAAGAAACTTTCAGCAGTGACATCAAAAACTTCGATGAAATGAAAGAACACGTGGCCAGAATGTTTCAAGAGGTCAAAGAAGCCCTGGAAGATTATCAGGATAAAACAGTCAAAAACCTCCATGTTAAAATTAAATACTTTGATTTTAAACAGACTACCATTGAGCGCCAACTCCCTCTGTCTGAAGAGAGTTTTTTACTGCTTTTGGAAGAACGATGGTGCCAGGACCCTCGCCCCATTCGGCTCTTAGGTGTGGGTGTAAAGTTTGTAGAATCCAAGATTCCCTCTCTCATTCAACTTCCGCTTTTGACTTAAAGGTCCTGATTCAGTACAAATAACCTAATGAATGAGTTTCATCTTCCTGCTGAGCACCCTCTCAATTTAAAAACAATCCTAGCGATGGATTTTGGTCAAAAATTTATTGGAGTCTCTACCTATTGCGTGAATCGGGATCCTTACCCGACCCCCTATGGTCGCATCGCCAACAAAAGTAACGAAGCAGTCATCAAAGAACTCAAAAGCATTCTTGATAATGAGTGCGTGGATCTAGTCGTTATTGGACTACCCTACTTAGTTGATGGAAAAAAAACCACTTCAACGGAGCGGGCCCAGAATTTTGTGAACATGATACGCGAGCAAATTAGTCAGCCAGTCGAAGAACAAGATGAAACATTATCGACCTTTGAAGCCGAATCCCGAATGAAAAGCTCCCCTCAGTATAATTTCCAAGTAGATTTGTCTCAAATAGACGCCGTTTCCGCCTGTGTAATTTTAGAAGATTTTATTCGGCGCAAGAAGGCCACTCCTCATTTATAATAGTCTCATGTTAAAAAAACTTTTTATTTTTATCCTAGTCGCAGGTCTCCTTGGCCTCATTTCAGTTGGCTCTTACGTGGGGTATTTTTATACCCGCACTTACGATGGGGACAACGTCAATTTTGTGGTTGAAAACGGTGATGCTTTTGGAAGAATTAACCAGCGACTATTTGTTCAGGGTTTAATTTCCAACAAACGCATATTTCATTACCTAGCAAAATCGAAACAAGTGATGACAAAATTTCGCGCAGGAAGTTACACCATTAATCGTGGCTCAAACATGGCAGCAGTATTAGACACGCTCGTTTATGGTCAACCCAACCTCACCAGCATAACTATTCCGGAAGGAAAAAATATGTATGAAGTGGCAAAACTATTGGCCGCTTCTGGAATTACAAACGAGAGTGACTTTTTGGCCATCATCCAGCATCCCGATTTTATTTCTCAGCTCAATATTTCGGCTTCTACTTTGGAAGGATATCTGTATCCAGAAACTTATCGTTTCGCGCCTAATACTCCGGCCAAGATTGTTGCCAAAACCATGATTGATCTCTTTAACCGCAAAACTGGATCGCTTGATTTTAATCACCCATTCTTGAATAAACACCAGGTCATCATTTTAGCCTCGGTAGTTGAAAAAGAAACTGGGGCCAAGATTGAAAGACCGGCAATCGCTGGAGTTTTCACTAATCGTTTAAAGAAAAGAATGCGACTGGAGTCAGATCCAACCACCATCTACGGAATCTGGAAACGCTACACTGGTAATATCAAAAAATCAGATCTGCTTGAATTGACCCCTTATAATACGTACAAAATTCCAGCACTTCCTCAGGGGCCAATTTCAAATCCAAGTCTGGAAGCCATCCGAGCGGTTCTGAATCCCGATAATCATGAGTATCTATTTTTTGTAAGTAAGAACGATGGAACGCATGTTTTCACGAAGAATTATCAGGATCATCTTCAAGCCGTGGATGATTTTCAGCGCAAGACCAGTGCTAGGCAGGGTAAAAGCTGGCGAAATTTAAAGCAGTAAATCACACTTCTCAGTCACATTGAAAAAAGTTCGAGTTGGGCCGTCAGACCACATGTAGACATTGGCCTGTCTTGGCCGGTTTGGGTCTTTGGGATCAATATATCTCAAAATGCTGGGTTTAAACTGAATGGAAGTTGGGATGGTGTCTTTCCCAGACTCTAAAGCAAAAATTTTTCCATATTCATTCATCGCTTTCTTAATCGTTTTATTTTTTGGCAATTCGTAGTTGAGTGTGAGGGGTTTATTGCCGCTAAACTCTCCAATCCATTTTGAAACGTTTTTAAAGCACTTGGGTATAATATTTAAACTATAGGCATCGTTTACTGGAACTAGCTCAACAGCCATTTTCAAATAACGATTTTTTTCGTTTATCGACTGTTCAATATTTTGGATAGATGATTTGAAAATATTCTCTTCATTTTTCATTTCAATTTGGGCACGATCATAAATATTGATATCAAGTTGTTTATTACATTCGTCTTCATTCAGGACTTCTTCATCAGGATAAACAGGCGCACAAGCGTAATTAGAGACATGCATAAGCTGTTTAAGGGGCTTTACAAGAATCCCCATTGTGAGCACTTCATCAATCTCTGTTTGCGCTACAGGCTTTGAGACTATCCCTCTCACTTTTCCGCGGTAATCAAAAATAGGAGATCCACTATTACCTTCACTGTACTCACAGCCCGACATAATCATGACTGGCGAAGATTGGTTGGTGGCCATTGGATTAAAATATGAATTGTGTACCGACTGGCAAACCTCAGACTTACGAATGATGCCTTGTTGACCATCAGTCAATTGATCAACACTCCAGATATAAAACTTATCTAAATCATCCATACCGCTGCGGTTGGGAGTGACTATTTTACGGTCTTTAAGACTCGTTGTAAGTTTGAGGTAAGCAACGTCACTTCGCCAAAGATAAGGCTCTTTACTGTTTAATTGAGAAACTTCGAGAACTTCTTTGCAACCAACTCTTAATGGCTTTTCATTGTTTTTAGCAAAAAAGAAAAAAACATCTTTTTCACAATTCGCCCCATTAAATCGTATTCGATCCGACAAACAACTGCTGGCAGTGACAACCACGTCGTCTTTAGTCAAAAATCCCGTACAAAATTTTAATTTATCTTTATTAACAACCGCGATTTTAGTGATGTAATTTGGACACGACCGATCAGAGCCGCCACAGAAAAGTTCCTGTTTAGCCAGATCTGCTTCAACGTCGTTCGTAATCGGAGGAGTATATCTTGGGGTTACCGGCTTTTCTTCTTCAGCTTTTTTACCACAGCCCATCGTTAACATAACGATGGACGCAATCATCATGCAAAAATAAGGACAGAGCTTCTGACTCTTAATAATCGGCTCCTGACTTCCGTATATGAACCAGAGGCTTACTTTCTTCATTCATGATATGTGACGCTTTGACTTCAGCAAAAATCACCTCGTGGTCCCCGGGTTTTTGGGAACTGATCATGACACACTCAATAGAGGCCTTGGCCTGGTCTAGAATGACGCCGTTAAACTCACCGGCGTGATGAGGGATTTCACTAAAAGGACTCTGATTGGGGTCATACCCTTTCCAAAAATGCTTTAAATAAGATTTATCGTGGTCGCCAATGATGTTGATCGCAAAAGGCTTTCCCGCCTTAATGAGATCATAAGCAGGACGGCCAGGCTTAATGGCCAGCGCCACAATCATGGGATTAAATGATATCTGTTGAATCCAGCTGGCGAGATAGCCATCTGTGGCACGAGTCTCAGGATCACTCACGGCCACTATAAAAAGGCCTGAAGGAATAAGCCCAACGGCTACAGCTTTATCGCTTTGCAACATAAATCCTCGATTTCTCTAGGGTCATATTTTACCTTAACGAGGTGCGAGCATATTTGTCAAATTCCGACCTTAAGATTGCCTTAAAACGAGCATCTTTTTCAATTTCTGGTCAAATTTTGCCGATAAGTACCATCACTTGAGTCGAACTGCCTGAGACACTAAAATATAGGGAGTAGTGAGCGACTTTAAAAGTTGTTTGTACCTACGAGGAGGATTCTGTGGATAAGAAGAAATTAGAACATTTTAAGGGCCTGCTACTAAAGCATCGTCAGCAAATCCTTAACGTTGGATTACTCAATAAATCAGAAGACTTACACGTCTCAGAGGATGATCTATCTGATGAAACGGACCTTGCCTCTTCCCTTATTCAGCAGCAAATTACCTGCACAATAAGAGACAGAGAATATTTAAAACTACGTCGTATCGACGCTGCTCTTGATCGCTGTGCTGAAGGCACCTATGGTCACTGCGAAGACTGCGAAGAAGAAATCGGCATGAAGCGCCTAGAAAACCAGCCTTGGTCTGAACTGTGCATTCAGCACGCTGAAGAAAAAGAAAAAGAAGAGTCGCAAATTTACCGTCAGGCTTAATCTATCTATCCGAATTTTATCTAATTAAAGCCTCCCTTTGGGAGGCTTTTTTTATGTCCAGGATGGACGGATGTCTAAAATTTAAACACTTCTTTGAGTTTCATACAGTTCCGCCGTCGAAACCCCACCTATCCCTCTGAAACCCGGTACCAGGATTTGGCAAGCACCTTGCTTTACTAATTACACGGAAGCCTAAAATCCTTCCCAACCTGTGATAGAGGATAGTTAATGAAAACAGCGGTAAAATCTCTTCTAAGCCTGGCCCTGACAATCAACCTAACGATTGGTACAGCTTTCGCTGCTGAGGCTCCGCTTGCTTACAACGCTGAACTTCTTATTTCACGTTACGCTTCTTGGGGTATTGATCCTGATAAACACCTGGCTTCTATCAATCTTAAAGAGTCTTGGACTAAATTTAAAAAGAACAAAGAGATCATCGTAGCTGTTGTTGATACTGGTATTCAAGGTGATCACGCTTTTCTTGCAAACAACATCTACGTTGTTGGTGGAAAAAAATCTGATTCAAACTTTGGTGTCGATTTCTCTGGTGAGAAAGTTACAAATTCTCCATCTGATCAGCACGGTCACGGAACTCACGTTGCTGGTATCGTTAAATCAATCTTCCCTGATGTTAAAATCCTTGCCCTTAAATACTACAATCCTAAAGCTTCTGGTCAGGCAAACTTAGATGCAACAATCAAAGCTCTCCAGTACGCTGTTGATAACAACGTTGATGTGATTAACTACTCAGGTGGCGGTCCAGAAGCTTCAGTTGAGGAGCTTCGTGTTCTTAAAGCTGCTGAGAAAAAAGGAATTCTAGTTATCGCGGCTGCAGGTAACGAGCGTTCAAACATTGACGACAAGCGCCACGCTTACTACCCAGCTTCTTACGGTCTTTCAAACATCATTACTGTTGGTGCACACGATGATGGTCTTAACATCATCCCTTCTTCTAACTACGGTAAAAACACTGTTGATATCGCAGCTCCTGGTCACCGAATTCGTTCAGCAATCCCACAAAATGGTGCTGGATATATGACTGGTACTTCGCAAGCAACTGCTTTCGTAACTGGTGTTGCAGCAATGATTAAATCAAAATACCCTTCAATGAAATATGATCAGATTAAAAACCTAATCTTGAGTTCATCTCTTAAAGTTAAAAACTTTGAAGGTAAAATTCTAGGTGCTGGTAAATTAGATGCTGCTCGCGCTCTAGAGTTAGCAGACGCTGCAAATGAAAAACTACTCGCTCCTGCGACTAGAACTGTAGCAAACAAATAATTAATATCCTACAATGAGGGAATGAAAAAACTCTCCCTCGATTTCCTGCTTACTCTCCTGGCCGGTGGAATATACGCTTTGGCCTATCCATCTTTTTTGGGAAATGGCTGGCTCCCCTTAATCTTCATTGCTCTTCCCCTTTTTATCTGGAAACTTGAAGAGGCCAATTTCAAATCAAGCCTTGCCGTTATTTTAGGGTTTAATCTTGGATTAGATCTTGTTGGTTACTACTGGATCCCTCAAACTCTCAGAGAGTTTGGCCAGCTGCCTTTTGCAGTCTCAGTTCTTTTGGGATCTGCTTTTTGTCTGATCCTTCAGCCGCACTGGTGGGTCTACTCTGTCTGGAAAAAATTTCGACCAGCAGGCAATTGGGATGATGAGAATAGAATTATTCTTACCGCCCTGATCATGACTCTCCTTGAGAGATTTGTTAACCAGCAGTTTCCTTCATTCGCAGGAAGTCCGTGGCTACATCTGGCCCCGTATTTAGGGCTTGCTCCCTTCTTTGGCGTCGCCCTGTTTAGTTTCATGACGTATTGGTTATCTCTTGAAGTCGTGGCCCAAATCAGAACTAAACATCTGCGTCCCCAGATGTGGATTGGGATGGCGTTGTTTGTTATCTTAAATGCTTCACTCCCTCTGCAAAACCCCACTTCTGGACTTAACCTTCCGGTTAGAATTGTTCAGGCCAATATCGGAAACTTTTTGAAGGTCTCATCAGAGCGTGGAGATCTTAATTCTTTTGAGAGCATCTCTGATACTTATGAAAAATTATCAAAAAACGACAACGGATTCATACCCCATCTGATCATATGGCCTGAGACTGCTTTTCCAGACACATTTTACGGTTCAGAGAGTCAGGTGAAAGAAATTTTCCAAAACATCACAAGAGAAACGGGAAGTGAAATTTTAATTGGAGGATACGATCAGGATTTAACGAAGTCCCCTATGGATATGGTTGAATCCATTTTTAACGCCTCTCTTCTTATCAGTGAAAACAAAGTTAAATCCATTTATCATAAAAACATTTTGATCCCTTTTGGAGAAACTCTCCCATTTGGACCATTCAACCGCAGTGTTGTTTCTATTGTTCCTGCGATCTCTCTTTTTGCTCGGGGAAGCGGGACTCCAGTCATGGAAACCAGGGCCGGGTTTAGATTTGTCACTCCTATTTGTTATGAACTTTTAGAGTCAAATTATATGCGAGGCCTTCTTAATCAATGGGGTGGGAACCATTTTATTGTGAATCACACCAATGACTCTTGGTACGGAAATACCGCTGAACCACTTCAGCATTTATTTCTTTCCAAGTGGCGTGCTCTGGAATTTCAACTGCCAATTGTCAGAAGTACCAATACGGGAATTTCATCAGTCATTTATCCTGATGGAAGTGAATCACGAAGACTTGGGATTAATGAAACTGGTGGGCTGGATATCTCTTTGCCACTTAGTAAGCCAAAAAGTACGGTCTACCAAGAGTACGGCATATTTCCGCTGTTATTATTGGTGGGGCTGATTTATCTCGTTACTTGGCTTAGAAAGATTCAGTGAATCCCACGACTATTTAGAAATGCTGGATACTTAAGGGGCTTCACGTCCTGAATTGTTCGATGGGTGGAGAGAATGTAATGGGCTGCAGCCGAAGAGGAAATAATTTTCTTCTGAAGGCGTGAATAGATATATAAACCATTCATTTCACCTGAGAATAACAACTGATCATCATCAAGTGCTGTCACTCCTCCAGCAAAACGCGAATGAAACATTTCGCGAGGCTTGGATGCAAATTCAAAAACAAGCTTCTTCTTCGCAAAATCTAATTCATCAATTGTAGAATAAGCGTTTTCGGAGTCCGAATCCCCAGAGTTATTATTAAAGTAAAGCAGGTGGCCATTGTTAAGAACTTGAAGATCATGGATAGAATGATTGTGGCTAAACTCATTGAGTTTTATCACGTGTTTCACTGTTTTAAGATTCGCCGAGAGAACAAAACCTCCAGCTACAAGTGAATTGATGATGATATCACCTGGACTGAAAAGTTTCCCCGCACCAGATTTCAAAGACGGGATTTCATAAATGCTATTAAAGTGGCTCATCTCATTTTTAAGTGAAGCCTCCTTGTCCTGGGCCCAGCGAGGAGCGTGCCAGCCAATCCAGGG
>JAIFLR010000090.1 GCA_020048985.1 Halobacteriovorax sp.
GACATGACTGAGATGTTTGTGAATCTCATGAAAGCAAAATCTCCAGCTGCTAAATTAAAAGTGATGTCTGGTTTTCGCCCACACTTTCTGGCCCCTATCATCGCTATTGAGCAGGGATTAACGGATCCTTTTTGTGGCAAAAATATGGGTGCCACTGCTGAGACACTGGCCCGTGAACTTGGTATCTCTCGTAAAGAGCAGGACGAGTTTGCTAACCGCTCTCACCACTTGGCAGCAGCTGCGACTAAAGCAGGGAAATTTCGTGAAGAGATTCTTCCTATTACTGCCGGCCATAAACTGGATAAAATGATCGCCGATGATATTGGTTTTCGTGAAAACTCAACTGTTGAAGGTCTTGGTAAGCTTAAGCCTTACTTTGAAAAAGAAACTGGGACAGTGACTGTCGCCAACTCTTGCCCTATCACTGATGGGGGATCGATGTGGTTACTGGCTTCTGAAGAAGCTGTAAAAAAATATAATCTGGATCCTATGGCCAAAATGATTGATTACCACTTCCACGGGCTAGAGCCTGAGAGAATGGGGCTTGGTCCGGTTCTCGCTACTCACGGCGTTTTAAAACGCGCCGGCCTTAAACTTTCAGACATTGACCTATTTGAATTAAACGAAGCATTTGCTGCTCAGGTTTTGGGCTGTATCAAAGTCATGAAAGATAAAAACTTGTCTTCAAGATGGGGCATTGATGAAACCATCGGTGAGATTCCTCTGGATAAACTGAATGTGAATGGGGGCGGTATTGCTCTTGGACACCCAGTTGGATCAACTGGTTCACGTTTAGTCGTGACACTTGCTCACGAACTTAAGCGCCAGAAGAAAAAATATGGTCTGGCTTCACTATGTATTGGTGGTGGTCAAGGTGGAGCAGTCATTATCGAGAACTTGAAAGTTTAATTGGAGCATGAAATGAGCTATCAACATATTTCTTACGAGATCAAAAACGAAATCATCTGGATTGGACTTGGATATAATGAAAAAAAATCCATGACCACTCTTACGCGTGACTCATTGGCAGAGTTAACTCTGGCGATGGCAGCGGCGACTGAAGTTGATCAGAAGAAAGGCGCCAAAGGCCTTTGTTTCTTTTCTCACAAACCCGGTGTTTTTCTGGCGGGAATGGATATCTCTGTTATTAATGATCTTAAGAATGAATCAGATGCTCTTCGTAATTTGGAGCAGGCGCATAAATTATTTAATTCCATTGAAGACCTCAAAATGCCAACAGCTTCTTTAGTTGATGGTGTTTGTCTCGGTGGAGGTCTTGAGCTTTCTCTTTGTTGTAAAAAAATCTTTGTTTCAGACAATACAAAAACAGCTTTGGGCCTTCCCGAAGTGATGTTGGGAGTTTTACCAGGTTTTGGCGGAACTTATCGTTTGCCAAAAAAAGTAGGTTTACCTGCAGCTTTGGATATGATTCTGACTGGAAAACAAATCAAAGGAAAAAACGCATATAAGATGGGACTGGCCGATGCCGTCTTGCCCGTTGAACGTATGAAAGAGCTTGCGCCTCAATATTTGAGTAAGCCTAAGAAGAAGAAGTCATTAAAAGAAGAGCTTGAAAAAGCGGCGATGGATAATTTTCTTACTCGTAAAATCATTTTCCAGAAGGCCCGCGAACAGGTTCTTAAAACCACAAAAGGTTTCTACCCGGCACCTCTAAAGATTTTAGAAGTGCTTGAAGGTGGGGCCGGGAAAAATCGCACAGATTATCTTGCAATGGAAGCACAAGCTTTTGCTGAACTCTCTCAAAGTGTTCAGTCAAAGAATTTGCAGCACATTTTCTTTTTAACAGACAACTCTAAAAAACTAGATAACAAAGACCAGCTTCCATCTGTAAAGCGTGGTGCGGTTATCGGTGCCGGAGTTATGGGTGGTGGTATTGCGTGGCTTTTTGCCCATAACAATCAAGCACCTCTCATGAAAGATATCACTCCTGCTGCTCTTGAGTTGGGTCTTAAGCAGGCCTCTCAGAACTTTGCTGGTGCCCTTAAGAGACGTCGCATGAGTGAAGATGAATTTAACCGCAAAATGCGCTCTATCGAACCCACACTGACCTTGGAAGGCATGAAGAGTGCTGATCTGGTGGTGGAAGCCGTTGTAGAGAATATGGATCTCAAGAAAAAAGTTTTTGCTGAGTTAGAAGAATACGTTCGCCCGGATTGTCTTCTGACAACCAATTCTTCTTCGCTTTCCATTCAAGAGATGAGTAAGGCGCTTAAAAATTCTTCGCGCTTTGCCGGTCTTCATTTTTTTAACCCGGTAAATAAAATGCCACTGGTTGAAATTATCACTCACGAAAAAACAGATCCTAAAACAGTTCAGACTCTCATTAAATGGGTTCTGGATGTGAAGAAAACACCTATCGTTGTTAAAGATGGCCCAGGTTTTTTAGTGAACCGTATTCTTGCTCCTTATCTTAATGAAGCAGCTTTCTTGTTGGAAGAAGGCGTAACAGTTGAGGAACTAGATGAAGCCGCTCTTAACTTCGGTATGCCTATGGGGCCATGTCGCCTGATGGATGAAATCGGACTCGACGTATGTGTAAAAGTTGGAAAAATTATGCATGATGGTTTAGGCGAAAGAGCTAATCCTAGTGCATTATCTACGAAACTCTATGACGCTAAACTTCTTGGTAAGAAAAACAGCAAAGGCTTTTTCTTATATGATGAGAAAGGCAAATCCACTGGTAAGAATCCTGAAATTTCAAAACTTCTTCCAGGCAAGAAGAAGCATATGGACGAGATGATGATTCAGATGCGTCTTTTCTTACCTATGGTCAACGAAGCCGCCTACATCCTGGCCGATAAAATCTGCGACAAAGCGGCGACGGTTGACGTGGGGATGATCTACGGCACGGGTTTTCCTCCGTTCAAGGGCGGACTTCTTCGTTGGGCCGATCAGGAAGGATTGGAACAGATCGTTGAGCGCCTGAATAACTTCGCCAAAGAAGTGAATAAGGAACGCTATCAGGTCGCACCTATGCTTTCTCTGATGGTCAATGATAAGAGAAAGTTTTATGATCTCTAAATGACACGAATGAAGATCTGGCCTTTTTTTAGCTACTTTTTTAAATATATTTTCTTCGCTAAGACCCGCCAACGCCTGCTTTTTATAGCAGTCGTTGGCCTTTTTATTTCTGCTTTCTCTTTAATGGTCATCCAAGGCATTATGGGTGGTTTGCAAAGAGGTCTGATTAATCGTTCAAAAAATGTCCATGGCAGCTATGTTATTCAATTTGATTCCGTCACTAATGAATCCATGGAGGACATCCGGGAAATTTTGAAGAAAGAGGCGATCCCTTTTTATTCAGAACTTGAATCTGAGGTGATGCTCAAATTTAAGAGCTACGTCGCCCCGGCCAAAATCCATGGAGTTCATCTGGATGATGAGCGACCTAATTTTTTGGATGACAAGGATTTTTCCGGCCTGATTTTAGGTAGTGAACTCTCTTCAAAACTTCGTCTGCAGTTTCTTGATGATCTTCAGATCATCTCCCCAGGAGTGACTGATTCACTCATGGGTGAAGTTCCGCGTTTTGTGACTGAAACATTGTCAGATTATCTCTACACTGAACTCCCCGAAGTAGATGAATTTGAAGTGTGGGGGAGAGTTGAGATCGTTCAAAATCTTCTGCGACAAAGAGGCATCAATCAGATTCGAATCTTTAATAATCTTGATTCAAATATTTTGTCCCAACTCAGGGCGGTTAAAACTGAAGTTCCGTTTCGAGTGGTGAGCTGGGAAGAAATGAATGGTGCCTTGGTATGGTCACTCAATCTAGAAACCAAGGTGATGTTGTTTTTATTTATCAGTATGAGCCTTCTGGTGGCGATCGCCATTACCTCTGGGCTTTTAATTTTTTACTCCAAAATTCGGCGTGACTTGATGAGTTTTTGGATCCTCGGGATGCCTCAACAAATGTTAGTTAAATTGTGTTTTAGATTCATATTGATTCTTTCTGCCATCATTTGCTCTCTTGGGACAGTGGCAGGATTTATCACCTTGAGAATACTTGAGGTTTATGGTCATGACCTGATTCCGGATATCTTCGTGGAAAGAAGGTTTCCCATTGAATTAAATTTCAGCCACATAACTCTCAGTTTACTCATTCCATTCGGGATTTCGGTGATTTTCAGCTACTTATCTTTCCTCAATTTCAGGAAGGAAAATCAAAGTTTTGTCTCGATTGTGAGAAGTGTTGGTTAGAATTCCTTTCCGGGTTAAAATACTTAAAGAGATTCAGGATGAATCTTTTTAAACGAAGAGGACTTTCATGGCACACCTTTCTCTGACAGAGCTTTTCCCTTTGGCGTTTCTGAACGAATCAACTATTCAGCAGAGCTTGGGTGAAGATTTTTCTTTGTGTGGAAATGGAAATATGGTCTTTCATTGGGCCGATTATCATGAAACATGTCAGGCGGTTAAAACCCGTTTGGAAAGCAATCCCGAAGTCAAAAAAGAATTCAAAAATAAAGAAATGGCCTTGCAACGTCTCTCTCTTATTCCAGTTTGGATCAGGACGGAACGTAAAGTTCATCAGACCACCATGTTTGATTTATATGAGCGCTATATCCTGAATCAAATGCAATTGTCTTTAGGGGTTGATCCATTTGGGCCCATCGAGATTTCATTTATCTCGGGCACAGGGCCCTTTCGCTCAATGGCCATTGCTGAATGTTTTAACAGCTCTACTTACAAAGATTTTGTTATGGTTTATCTTTTGAAAGATAAACTTCCGAAGAGGGATTACCGCATACGTCTTAAGTCGAAAGTTCTGACTGAATTTGGCAAGGACTTTACTAAGGCAGGTCTAATTGGGCTTGAGCAACTGACGATGAATGGTCTGCTATTCTCTCTGGATTCCGAGCTTTTTCTCAGTGAGATATCAAAAGAATCAGAGATTCGAATTTTAATTGATTCAGCTTCTCTGGCAGAAGGCTGCAGCAAAGATCTGGTAGAATTGAAAGCGCATCTTTCTCAATTTGCTTTTAATCTGTTGTATTCATCTCATAGAGAAGACGTTGTGACCTGTCAGTTGAAGGATTTTAATGTTCAGTCGAGTTTTGATTTTTTGAAGAATAAAAAAGTTTATCTTTTTATTTCATATGAAAAATTGATGGCTTCAAATAGCAAGATCAAGAATATTCAAAATTTTGTCATTCACACTCAGAAGCTGATTCGTGAGCACTATCAAACGAAGCTCTTAGAGCATTCGGCCTAAGCCTTCTTCAAATCATAATCAACTTGATAGGCAGCAGACTTATCCAGATTCTTACGTCTTTTATCGTAACGCTCTGTCGTGGTGATATTGGCATGTCCCGCAAAAGTCGCAACATCTCGAATGGCCGAATTTTGGGTATCGAGTAAGTGAGAAATAACCGTTGCCCGGCAAGAGTGAGGAGATACAGACTTATTAATCCCAAGTCCCAGGGCGTAGCGCTCAATCACCCGGTAAATGGTAGACCCATCCATAGGCCGGCTATTTTTTTTGCCGGTATCCGTTTGGAGTAAATAATCTTCGCCACCCATTTCGACGCCGCTATTTTTCAAGTGATCCAGATAATCCTGAATCTCAGATTGCACCAGGTTGTTTAGTGGCACCAACCGTACTTTGTCACCCTTACCATGGATTCTAAGTACCATGTGACCTCGGTCCTGGAAGAGTTGAAAAAGCTTAATATTGATCAGCTCAGATCGACGAAGGCCCAGATTGAATAACATCACCATAATTAAGCGGTGGCTTCTGCCTTTATGGCTTTTGATATCTGGTGCATTGATCATCTTCACTACTTCTTCATCATCAAAGGCGACAGTTGGTGATTCGGTCTGCACCTTGGGAAGTTTCACGGTATCGAGTGGATTATGCTCCATCAGCCTGGCCGCCACTGCCCATTTAATGAAGGAGCGGATGCAAACTAGGCGGCGGTTAATAGTCGCTGACGCCAGACCTCGTTCCATTAAGTGGTCACGATAGAGTTGAAAATGAAAAGATTTAATTTCTGAAGGGTGAGAAATGGTCACATCACCTGATCTTAAAAAATCAAAAAAGAATTTCAGGTCCTTTATATAAGCAGTCTTGGTATCTTCAGAAAGAAACTGAACCAAAAATTCTTTGATAAAATCTTGAATATCACTTTTTTTCTGACTGGCCTCATGAAATTTTTGGGCAAGGTCAGGATTATAAGTGGTGGTGAGGGCATGAGATTTCTTCGCCATGTATTTATCATAGCTGAAAGATTTAAGATTACAAATTTTCTCGGGTTAATTCCGACTGTTTTGATCTTGATAGTTCGGTGTTGGCATTCATGTGCGACCTTGAAATAATCAGCAGATGGAATACTACATTTTATCTTTAGTGGGCGGACTTCTTCTTGGGTGGCTCATCCAACATCTCAGAACTCAAAACATGCGTTTGAATTATGAGTTACTCAAAGAAAAATATAATTTGCAGGAAAAATTCCACCTAGAGAGCAGCGAGAAGCTGGAGTTTAGACTTAAAGATATTTCTCAGCAGATTTTTGAAGAGAAGTCTAAGCGCTTTCGTGAAGATTCACTCAGGGGCATGGAGCTAATGCTCAGTCCCTTTAGAGAAAAGATGACTGAGTTTCAGCGTAAGGTTGAAGAAATGCATCTGGTAGATACTAAGGACCGCTTAAAGCTTCATTCAGAGATTGAGCGGATTGTGATGACCGGCCAGAAAATGAGTCTTGAAACTGAGAATCTGACACGCGCTCTGAAAGGGGACGTTAAGCTTCAGGGAAATTGGGGAGAGTTAATTCTGCAGAAAGTTCTGGAGGCTTCAGGGCTCAGAGAAGGTGAAGAGTTCACCCTGCAGGGGAAAGACCTTAAACTCAAAGATGACGAAGGCAAGCACCAGATGCCTGACGTGATTATTAATCTTCCGGAAGGTAAACATCTGATCATCGATTCAAAAGTCAGTCTGGTTTCATATGAGCGTTACGTGAATGATGGCACTGAGGAAGATCTCTCTAGTTTTCTTGATTCACTCTACGAGCATATCAAGGGTCTTTCTAAAAAAAGTTACCATCAGTTGGATAAACTCGTGAGTCCTGATTACGTCATGCTCTTTGTCCCGATAGAAGGGGCCTTCACTCTTTCCATGCAAAAAGACAAAGAGCTTTTTAGTTTTGCCTGGGAGAGAAGCATCGTGATTGTTAGTCCTTCGACTTTACTGGCGACACTCAGAACTGTTTCGAGCCTGTGGAAACAGGAAAGGCAGAACAAGAACGCCATTGAAATCGCCCGTCAAGCGGGTGCCCTGTACGATAAGTTTGCTGGTGTGGCCGAAGACCTTGATCAGATGCAGACTCAGATTCGAAAGGTGGGGGATTCTTTTGATAATCTCAAAGGGAAAATGCTTACTGGTAAGGGAAGTCTCGCCTCGAGGATGGAAAATTTGAAGGATTTAGGGGCGAAGAGCACAAAAACTTTGGGTAACTTGGCGGACTAAGAGATTACTCGCCCAATTGTTTTTTCATCTCACTAATAAATAATTTAGTCGTTTCATCGTGAAATGTGATAGCACCATGTCCATCAGATCCGATACCTTTTGTGATAAATTTATTGTAATCAGCGTTGGCAATTGAGCTGCCATGGATCCCGAATTTAATCGGACCTTTGAGGCCTTCGGTATCTTTATTTTGATACACGTTAACCCATCTTGAAGTGTTTGATGGCTTATACAGCGATTGAGGCTGATCTCTTGTCCATACGTTGATAGGTTTGTCTTCAGTTTCAACGAAAGGGATATAATCAGCTGCACGATCCACTAATCTTCCGGCATACTGACTTGAAACTTCTTTCATCGCCTCATGGGCTTCCTTTACAGGATCCATGGAAAACACGAGATCAATTTTATAATCTTTTTTATTAGTCAGAGGGTTTACCAGCCACTTGAGATTTTCAGCAAATTTAACGGCGGATCTACCACCACTGCTATGACTTAAAATAATAATTTTGGGCTTGATGGAGAGTTTCTTGGCGGCAGCAAGATATTTGTTTACACAAATCATCGCTGAGGCAATACCTTTCGGAATGCCTGAAGTTGATCTGTTCATTTCCGCGGGGATTTTTTTAAATTCTGTCCAGCTGAGTTTGTTTGGATCAGCAATCAACTCTGACTCTTCAGAGGCAAAAGTAGCAAAATCCAAATATTTAGCATTCTTTTTTAAATAAGGATCACTAAAGAACTGATTGATCGGCCCGGCTTCAATTCCCCCCCATTTGTATTGTGATGGTTGAGATTTCTGCTGGATGGTCGCTATAGTTTGAAAGACATTTTTACTTAAACTTTTATCCAGTTTTTTTTCAGCAAAACAGGCCATGAATTCTGTCATGACATCAAATGATCTTGGATTAAATGATCCAGTACCAGCAAAATTAATCACCAATGCTTTGGAATCTTTTTCCGGGCTGCAATCATTCAAATGTTCGGCAACTTTGTGGCGGTCTTGCGAGATATTGGCGAGCTCAAGCTTTTGGTTATAAAACATAGTTTTAATGACTCTATCCAATTCCGCTTGGGTGGAAATGGATGGGGTTGTTTCACATACAGTGTGCTTGATAATGTGGCTGATGGAACTTGCCTGTTCGGTCATAAATTGATCACGAAGCAGACATTCGTCGGCGCTGGTAGCTAGAGGTAAGGAAGCAAAAAAGAAGTATAAAAAGTATTTCATTCCTACTTCCCTATCGGAATGGTCGGGTAAAAACTTGAGTTTTACCTGAAGTCTCTCGCCCAGTCCGCGTAGAGGCCCTCCAGCCTTGGGCCCACTAAATTAAGGTAGTTATGAAAAAGCTCCTCACGGGATTTGTCTTTGCTGGCATGTTTGGCCAGGGCCCTGAGGGTTTCCAGATAAGAGAGGGCTTGAGTAAGTGTTTCCGCATGAATCATAACCTTCTCGATGGACTGTTCATTCATCCAGTTTTTGGACTGAAGAAAGCTTACAAGCTGAGTCGGATCTTTTATATCCATATCTGGTCTGAGGCTTCTAACCAAAAGTTTGGTGAGTTCTTTCTTGAAGCGGTAGTTCGCTGCCGTGAAGTTTTTTGTTACTTCGTCGCTGCTGAAAAGATTTGATAAGGGGTGAGCTCCAAGGAGAGACTGAGCAAACTTACTCGGATTTTTCATCACATATTTTAAGAGATCCTTGAGCGCCATGAGGGCCTGGATCTGAGACGTTCCTTCATAAAGCAGAGGAGCGAAGCTGTCGCGGTGAAGTCTTTCCGCTTCATACTCTTGCATGTAACCATAGCCACCCAGTACTTGGATCGTTTTTTGAGACAGGGCCGTAAACGTTTCAGCTCCGTAATATTTCACCAAAGGAGTTCTTCTGCGCATCCACTTGGTGGCCTTCTTAAAGAGTTGCTGTTCCTTTTCGTTTAACTCACCGGCATGACGTTTTTTGAGATCGAGTTTTTGATAGATTTCATAATATGACATGGTGTCGATAATAAGTGCTCTGAAACCATCTAACTCAATTTGCCAGTCATTTAAATTACGTTTCATCAGAGGCAATTCGGCGATAGGGCGACCGAACTGCACACGAGTGGCGGCATAATTTTTGGCGTATTCAAGGCACGCTTCCATTCCACCCAGGCATTGAAGGCCAACACCGAGTCTGGCTTCGTTCATTAAATGCAGCATGTATTTGAAACCTTCATTTTCTTTGCCGACTATTTTAGCTTTTGAGTTTTCAAATAAAACTTCGCAAGTAAAAGAGCCATGAAAGCCCATCTTCTCTTCAATCTTTGCCACTTTATAGTTTGAATTTCCTTGTTCGACTAAAAATAATGAAATCCCCTCTAAACCCTTTGGGGCATCTTTGGTTCGTGCGAGAACAAAACACACACCACCCCCACCGTTGGTGATAAAAATCTTGCTGCCAGTAATACGGTAAGATCCATCTTCTTGTTTGGTGGCCACTGTTCTGAGGCTTCCCACATCGGATCCAGCTCCAGGTTCAGTCAGGCACATGGCACCACTTAAATTTCCTGAAGCAAACTGAGGCAGAAGTCGCGATTTGTCTTCGTCTTCGCAAAAGCGCTCGATCATATCTGCGATGGAAGTGTAAAAACTTATTTGTGTTCCAGTTGGTATACATGCTTTAAAAATATGAGCAAACATCATACTGCCCATAATAACGGGGACGCCCTGACCACCATATTTTGGGTCACAGAACAGAGAGAAGAAACCAAGCTCATTGGCCTCCTTGTAACTTTGAGAAAGTGCCACACCCGGATAAGTCTTGCCGTCTTTAAGTGTCCCGGCCCCTTCCTTATCTAGTTCCTTGGCACGAGGAGCGAGTTGGTTGGTTGACCAATCAGCAACTGTGGAGAGTAGCTCTTCATAGAATTTAATAAGTTCCTGGGCGTCTTTGTAACCATCTTCAGTTGGAAATTCTTTCACATAAAGGGGAATGATGTTTTCCCAGTCTAAGCAGTTTTTAAAGAGGTATTTCCATTCAGGTGAATCTGAGTATGAGTTCATAGGGAGAGGTCCTTTAGAAGGTATTTTCACCTAAGAATATACCATGTTGAATGGTAGTTTTTACAATGTTTCTTCCTTCGACCTTGCCGGAAGGTGATTTTGGGCCTATTTGACCACTAAATATAAAGGCGGTCCTATGAAAACACTTATCTTGGTTTTATCTCTCGTCATTTCATCTGTTGCTTTCGGTAAGTCTTGCGAAGAGCAGGCACTTAAAAGCTACGTGAATACTTTCGTCAACAATGAGTTTCACCACTTAACTGGCGAAGTCTATAGCTTTAAAAAGCTTGAGAAAGCATTTAAGTACTACGGAACTGAAGTTGAACTTGGTTTCGACGTAGATGTTGAAGTCTTCTTTGCAGCAAGTGAATACATGGGTGGATACGGAATTGAAGCAGTAGTAGTTGATTCTTTGACTTGTGAAACTTTAAAAATAGTTAACGTTTACGCTGAATAAGTAAGTTTTTGGGAATCTACACTGAGGTAG